>NZ_AWUH01000123.1:0-1274 GCF_000689175.1 Wolbachia endosymbiont of Glossina morsitans morsitans
AGATTATGGTTATTGACTTAATGTTACATATCGCATACAATATATCACATATCTTAGCTTAAGGGGTAAGTATGGGTGAGTCTACTGGGATAGTAAAATCTATCATCAATCTGCTAAAACCAAAATCCAAACCAGAACCATCTGATTTTGAATATGAATCCATTATAGAACATTTATCATCTAAAGAGCATTTATTAAATGAACTGATGAATGATATGTGGTACTCAGGAGATTTACCATCAGTTAGAAACTATAATGAACCATCATCTTTGATAGATAGCAAACTTGGATTAAGTGAACAGATTTGTGTTTGGTTTGCTCTGGATCATGGTCTTACACCAAGTCAAAAAAATTTAAACAAAAAGTTACTTAGTGCTCTAAAATGTTTAGCTTCTAACTGTGGTTCATTTGATAATACTGAACCTCTTGAAGAATTTTTACATGATAATAGAAACAATAAAGATTTAAAAGTAATTCTTAACCTCAGAAGAGGAGAATCTCAATCAACAGTATTGCATGCGATTGCAGGAGCAAATATTGGTGGATTTCGTCGCACAGGAAATCAGGCTATAGATTTACTCTTAGAAGCAGGTGCAGATCCTAACATACAAGATAATAAAGGAAAAACACCACTATACCTTGCTGCTGCTAAAGGTCATTACGATAATGCAAACTCTCTTCTCTTGAAAGGAGCTAACCCTAATATAACAAGTAGAAAGGGGAGAGCGCCACAACAAATAGCAACTAATAAACTCTGCTATAATATTGAAGAATTATTTTTAACTGATAAACAGAAAAAGATGAATAAGGAATTGTATGACTTACTTGTACTCGATTCAGACTGCACTGAAAATTTAAAGGAGTTTTTAAGTAAGCATAAAAGAGATTCAGACCTAAAAGTGGTGCTAAATATTCGGCAAGGAATGGGTGAATCAAAAGTGTTTTCGTATGTTGATCGTTTTGCTTGGGACAATGAAGGTCTTGCTCAAGAATTAAGAAAGATATTTTTAGAAGCAGGAGCATTAGATTATGATATAAACATTTATCGTCAGCAAAAGAAAGAACAGGCCAGTACATTAGTCGTTAATTTAACTTCAAATCAAAAGGAGAAGTTAAATAAGTTTTCTGATAAGGTATTTCGAGCTCAAAACATGGCTGAACTTGAAAAGATTGTAAACGATGCTATAAAGTCTGGTGTACGATTAAACTATTCTCTTTCACAAGATTTCTTTTCAGGTAATGAGTACACTTTTACCGATTATGTGATGAAAAAA
>NZ_AWUH01000123.1:1574-2302 GCF_000689175.1 Wolbachia endosymbiont of Glossina morsitans morsitans
TATAATATGTCAATTAGTATCAAAAGGGGCAGTGTTCGGTAATACAGTTGATGCTAACACACTGACATCAGAATTTAAAGAGCATAAAACTAACCTAAAAAAAGCTTATAGAGATTATGTTAGCAATTCTCATAAATTTATTGAAATCGCAAAAAGTGCAACCAATAGCGAGCTAAAAGATGCAAGAGTAGATAACTCCGTTTTTTACTTAGAATATTCTAAAGATAGTAAAATAGACATTATAAAGATAACAGATGGGGCAAGGGATTTAGGTCTAACCGATGGAGATGTAAAGTGTGGAAGAAATATAGTAAAGATCGGTAGTAGTGAAGTAGAAATTCAAACTGAAGGTGGAATAAGGTATTACACAGATCTTACAGAAGGCAGCGATATAGTATTAACCTTCTATACTAGTTTGGGAAATATAGACGTTAGACTGTATCCTGACGTACAGGATAAAAGCAAAATTATAGTAAAAGTGAGTAATAGAGAGGAAATATTAGAAAAATTCAAAGATCGAAAAGAAGAATTAGGTAATGATTGCGCACTTGGTGAAGATTTGGTTTATGATGCTATTGAAAATGGGTACTTTGAAAGATCTGGTGGATTAATGCGCCCTGAGGTAATAACCGAGTCTAACAACAAATGGACAGAACGTGAAGAGTTAAGAAGGACTTCTGATCCTAGGAGAGAAGTTTCTAGGTAGATAATTTGCTAAGAAAGTTGAA
>NZ_AWUH01000124.1:0-1228 GCF_000689175.1 Wolbachia endosymbiont of Glossina morsitans morsitans
ACATTGACCGCAATTCATCTGAAATTTTATCAGAATTTTTACGTAAAGATTCCTCATCGCTTTCGCTATCATACGGATAATTGCTCGCCAATTCTCTAATTACCGAGTCACTTTGTACAAAAACAAATTCGTGATAGTTGTTAACATTATAATACGCCTTTGCAGGACTGCTCACTCTCCAAACAATTACTGCAGAAATCTCTATTGGACTTCCATTTGCATCATTAACTTTTATTTTTTCTGTGTTAATATTCTGAAATTTTAGGGAAACTATATATTTGCTTGAAAAGGGAAGCGTTACACATATTCCAGACTTTAAATAAGTTCCAATATAATGACCAAAAAATTCTATCACTCTTGCTTCATTAGGGTCATTAATAAAAAATCCTTGAAGAAAAGTCAAAATTGAAACGGCAGCAACTCCAAGTGCAATTGTGCTGTCATATGCCAAAAAAAGCAGCGATAAAATTAATCCTAGCGCTATTAGTACAGGAAAAGCCCGAATTTGACTCAAATTTCTATCGTTTATCGTATTCTTATCCATATTGTCTTTAAACTTCTTTTTCACTTGAACTCTCTCTGTTGATCGTTTTATTTATCTTATTTACAAATAGTTTAAACTCTCTTAATTCATGATCAGGCAATTTTACTTCAGTTTTATGCGCTATCGTAAGCGGATCGATGTGTTTGCCGTTATATATAACTTCGTAATGTAAATGAGGGCCTGTTGCAACACCAGTGCTACCAACATAGGCGATGACCTGCCCCTGCTTTACTTTAGAGCCTAACTTTATATCGCCACTAAATCTACTTATATGCGCATAACAGGTTGAATATTCATTTTTGTGTTTTATTTTGATGTAATTTCCATAGCCACCATTCTTTCCTATATATTCTATCACACCCTCTGCAGCAGCATATATGGGAGTGCCAAGTTTAGCTGCATAATCCACTCCTTTGTGAAAAGCAATTTTACCGCGAACAGGATGCTTTCTATTGCCAAATTTTGAGGATATGCGATAATCTCCATTTAAAGGATTTGCAAAAATTTCGCCATTTTTAAAGCTTATTCCTTCTTTATTAAAATACCTTTCTTTGCCGTCTTGCGATTTATAATGATATAAACTAATAGCTTTCTTGTTTATTGTCAGTGAAGCATATAAAATTTTTCTTCAGTCTTCTGATTATTAGGCAATCTCTCAAAAAGAACCTCCAATTTACTCTTCGG
>NZ_AWUH01000125.1:0-17434 GCF_000689175.1 Wolbachia endosymbiont of Glossina morsitans morsitans
TGTTTTCAAACGTTTAATATAATATTGACTTTACAACAATGTTTAACTTTAAATTAGTAACTATTGTTGCAGTTAAAGTATCAATGCCTTTTTTCTTTTATTTTTTTGCAATTCTAAGCATTTTATCTGCTGTATGCGTAATTAGTGTAAGAAATCCTGTGCATGCAGTATTATTTTTAATTTTCACCTTCGTTAACTCTGCAGTGCTTTTCATTCTCCTTGGAGCTGAATTCATTGCTATGATGGTGCTGATAGTATACATCGGTGCGGTTGCGGTGTTGTTTCTCTTTGTAGTTATGATGCTCGATGTTGACTACATAAGGTTGCGCCAGGGTTTTGCAAAGCATTTCACTCTTGGTGCTATGTTGTGTATTGTGTTTTTTTTGATTATCAGCTTTGTAATCCGCAGCTCAGCACCAAATATAAGCGATCTTATAAACTATAATACCAATAACGTGAAAGCTATCGGTAATTTGCTCTACACTGACTGCATGTACGCTTTTCATCTCTCTGGCATTCTGCTGCTTGTTGCAATTGTTGGTGCAATTGCTCTTACTTTGCAAGACAAGAAAAAAAAAGGAGTTAAAAAACAGAATGTATTAAAGCAATTGACACAATCTTCATCTGTAAAATTGATTAAGGCTAAATTTGGAAAAGGAGTAGAATGGAAATAGGATTAAATCACTTTTTGATAGTTGCTGCTATTTTGTTCACTATTGGGGTGTGCGGTATTTTCATCAACCGTAAGAGCATAATCAACATACTGTTATCAATAGAAATATTATTGCTGGCAATTAATATCAATCTAGTTGCTTTTTCTGCCTTTATGAATGATATAGTTGGGCAAATTTTTGTGATGTTTGTGTTGACTGTTGCGGCAGCAGAGTCAGGAGTTGGGCTTGCAATATTGGTTGTATATTATAGAAGCCGTGGCAATATAGACGTTGAACAAGCAAATTTAATGAAAGAATGAAAGTATGACGTATATACTGAAATTAATAGTATTTTTGCCACTTTTTGGTTCGCTATTTGCAGCACTTTTTAGAAAAGATGTTTTTGGTCAGTTAGTTACAACGGCAGGGATTGGAATATCTGCAGTTTTATCTTGGTATGTTTTTCTTACCTTCTCTGAAAACTATCATTTAGTTTTATTTCCTCTATTTTCATTAAGTGTATTAAAAGTAAATTGGGCAATTAGTGTGGATGCTCTCTCATCCTTAATGCTGATTGTTATTACCACTGTTTCACTGGTAGTACATCTCTACTCTGTCGGTTATATGGAGCATGATAAGGGGAAGTCGAGGTTTTTTTCTTACCTATCGCTATTTACGTTTTGCATGATTGTGCTGGTTGTAAGCGATAATTTCGTGCAGCTTTTTTTTGGCTGGGAAGGGGTTGGCCTATGTTCTTATTTACTCATAGGATTTTGGTTTCAAAAATATTCTGCAAATAATGCAGCAATTAAAGCATTTGTTGTGAATAGGGTAGGAGACTTTGCACTATTGATTGGAATCTTTCCTATTTATTATACATTTCACTCTTTGAATTTTACTGAAGTTTTTGACACAACTGATCTTCTTGGTACGCAGAACATTAGGGCATTCTGCTGTGAATTCAAAGTAACTCATATAATATGCATATTACTTTTTATTGGCTGTATGGGTAAATCTGCACAGCTTGGTTTACATGTTTGGTTGCCAGATGCAATGGAAGGGCCAACTCCTGTTTCTGCACTTATTCACGCAGCAACGATGGTAACAGCAGGTATATTTTTAGTAGCAAAGTGTTCTCCATTGTTTGAGTTATCAAATGTGGCACGAGAATTAATAGTTATCGTTGGAGCACTCACTGCTTTTTTTGCAGCCACCGTTGCAATTACTCAGAACGATATAAAGAAAATAATTGCTTATTCAACCTGCAGTCAACTTGGTTATATGTTCATGGCATGTGGGCTTTCTGCTTACAATGTTGCTATTTTTCATTTAATGACACACGCTTTTTTTAAAGCTCTACTATTTCTTGGTGCTGGCAATGTGATTCATGCAATGCATCATGAGCAAAACATTCAGAAAATGGGAAATTGCTGGAAGAAAATCCCTTGCACTTACGCTCTCATGTGGATTGGATCTCTTGCGCTTTCTGGGATATTCCCATTTGCAGGTTTTTATTCAAAGGATTTGATAATTGAACATGCTTATAGCACGGATAGCTTTGCTTTTGTAATAAGCTTAGTTGTTGCATTCTTCACAGCGTTTTACTCTTTGAGGTTGTTGCTTCTTGTGTTCCACAGCCAAAAACAAAGTAAAATTAATATACATGAGGCACCAAAGATTATGCTTATACCATTACTGATACTCGCTTTTGGATCAGTATTTTCTGGAATATGGGGAGCAAATATTTTGAACATAACTAGTAATGCGTTTTGGAAATCAAGTTTAGTGATGATTGATGAGCATGGAGTTTATAATTTCTTTATAAAACTACTGCCAACCTTAGCAAGCCTAAGTGGAATAGCACTTGCGTACCTAATTTACCAATATCAAGTAATTAGGCAAATTAAGAGTAAATTTTTACTTAAGTTTTTGCAGAATAAATGGTACTTTGATGAGGTGTATGAGTTTGTTATAATTGCGCCGATAAGGTTTATATCTAGGCTTCTATGGAAGTTTGATGTTAAGGCTATTGATTCGTTTGGGCCAAATGGTGTTGTAAGGTTGGTTAATGAATGTTCAAAAAGTTCTATAAAGTTACAAACTGGTTATGTATTTGATTATGCATTTATTATGTTTGTTACTCTAATAATCGGTGCTTTATATATTATTGGAATTAAATAGAAGGTGTTATTACTTAGTATATTCTTGCTTCCACTGATAGGAGCGTTGATTTTATCCTTAATCAGGATTAATCATCAATCTATACACTTAAGATTCCTTGCCCTATTTTTTGCTGTACTTCCATTTTTGCTTAGCATTGTAGCTTGTATAGAATTTGATTATAACAATGCGGACTTTCAGTTTGTCAGCCACCCAATTAGAAATGTTGGAATAGGGATAGATGGTATATCGTTGCTTTTCCTTCTGCTTACAACTTTCTTGTTTGTAATTTGTATACTCTACAACTGCAAAATGAGTTATACGACCCTAAAAGCCTATATGGCATTGTTTCTACTGCTTGAGAGTTTTGTAGTCGGTTTTTTCGTTTCACTGAATGCTATAAGCTTTTATGTGTTTTTTGAAGCTGTTTTAATACCAATGTTCTTTATTATTGGCATCTGGGGAGGAAAACACAGAGTATATGTAACGTTTAAGTTGTTTCTTTATACATTAACTGGCTCCTTATTATTTCTACTTGGGTTTGTTTACATCTATAACATTTTTGGAACGTTTATATACAAATATACAAATATACAAAAATTAGCTACATTAGTGCCAAGCCTTGATATTGAAGTGCAGTCATTGCTGTGGATTGCATTTTTTATTTCTTTTGCAATAAAAACACCTATGTTTCCATTTCACACTTGGCTTCCTGATGCGCATGTGCAATCACCAACTTCTGGATCTGTGATTTTAGTTGGCTTGCTTATTAAAATGGGAGGATATGGATTTTTAAGGTTTTCTATTTCAATGCTTCCTCAGGCAAGTTTGTATTTTTCCAATTTCGTTGTTGTGCTGAGCATTATTGCGGTGATATATGCTTCGCTAGTTGCGTTTGCTCAAGATGATATAAAGAAGTTAATAGCTTATTCTTCAATAGCACATATGGGGATCGTTACTGCTGGCCTCTTTTCATTTTGTGAGGAAGGAGTACTGGGTAGCACATTTCAAATGATTAGTCATGGCCTTATTTCTGCTGCTTTATTTTTGTGTGTTGGAATGCTATATACTCGAACTGGAACTTTGGAGATTGCAAAGTATTTTGGCATAGTAAACACAATGCCAAAATTTGGTTTTATGTTCATTTTATTTTCAATGGATTCAATATGGCTACCTGGAACATCTGGGTTCGCAGGTGAGTTTTTGGCTATGGTTGGAATGCTTAAGAGCATAGGGTTTTTTACAGGATTTATCGCACTTGGCACTATTTTAAGCGCAGTTTATATGCTGAATTTATGTAAGCAAATAATATGGGGGGTTAGCTATTCTAAATTATTAAATAACCGCTTGGATAGCATAGAATTTTCTGTCTTAATTCTGCTTGCAGTGTTTGTTATTTTGCTTGGATTCTATTCAACCTTTGCACTGAATTATTTGAAGCCATGTATGGCAAATTTGCTAGTCAAATATAATGCGCTATGAATTATATACAGATATTGCCGGAAACGTTCTCTATTATCTCCTCGTTCGTGTTGCTGCTGCTTGGGATTATATTTAACCGCCGAACTATCAACTTATTAGCACTTGGCTGCACAGTGGTAACTTTGATTATTTTAATTCTTTTGGCAGAAAACAATGAAATTTTTCTCTTTAATTCGTTGTTAAAACTCAATTTATATATCAGGTCAGCCCAAGGGTTAATTCTCAGCGCAGGAATTTTAATACTTTTGATGCTGAATTTATCAAAATATGACTATAAATATGAATTTTCAATACTGATTCTTTTTGCGCAATTTGGCATGATAACTTTGGTTTCAGCAAATAGTCTGATCTCTTTTTATTTAGCTTTTGAGTTGATGAGTATATCTTTGTATGTTCTTGCGAGCTTTAATAAAGATTCAGCTTATTCATGTGAAGCAGGAGTGAAATATTTTACACTTAGTGCACTATCTTCCTGCATTATGCTATATGGAATGTCGCTGCTTTATGGATATACAGGACAAGTCAATTTCTCTGAGCTCAGTTCATTCTTGCAAAACCATCAGATAACTTATGGAATAGTTTTTGGGTTAGTCTTTGTCCTAATTGGTTTGTGTTTCAAGCTTGCTATTGTTCCTTTTCATATGTGGGCTCCAGATGTCTATCAAGGTGCACCTACCATAGTAACTGCGTTTTTTTCTACAGCTCCAAAAGCTGCACTTGTAACATTTTTAATTCGATTGATGAATGAAGAGTTAGTAAATGTAAAAAGTTATGTTCAGCCTATTTTCTTATACGTTTCAGCATTGTCTGTGCTTATCTCAGCTTTTGGGGCCTTACGTCAGCAAAACTTAAAAAGGCTGCTTGCTTACAGTTCAATTGGTCACATTGGTTTTATATTTGCTTCACTTTCTATTTTTACACAAGCAGGAACAGATAGTGCCTTAATGTATCTGGTGATATATATCATCACAAGCATAGGGCTATTCTCATATCTCGTACAAATTGACGATGACGATTGTGATATTGCAAATTTATCTGGTATAGGGAAGAAACGCCCAATTGTAGCATTTCATCTTTCTGTGCTGTTACTCTCAATGTCGGGAATACCTCCACTTGTTGGGTTTTTCGCTAAATTTTTTATATTCAAAAGTTTAATAAATTCTGGCTTTATCAGCCTGTCCTTGATCCTTGTAATAGCGAGTGTGACATCATGCTACTATTATTTAAATATCATGAAAGTTATGTATTTTGATAAAGCTAGTGGTAATAAGGTTGCTTATTCTAAGGGTCTATTCATTATCACTTCAGTGGCTTCACTGATCAACCTCGTTCTTTTCTTGTATGTAGAAAATCTTTACTCACTCATTGAACTAAAGGGCTGACAAGGTGATCCCTGAGGGCTTTCATATTCATCATTACAAAGAAGTTTCAAGCACTAATAAAGAAGCGTTGGATTTAATTGATAAAGGAATATCAAATGAAACCGTTATTATTGCCGATAAACAAACAGAAGGCAGGGGGCGCACCGGAAAAAGTTGGGTTTCTCCAGAGGGTAATTTTTATGCGAGTTTGGTGATAAACCTCTTTAACGATTATCTGAATGAAAGCCAGCTTTCGGTGTCACTCCAGCGCGTGACGCTGGAATCTAGAAAAAAAGAAGAATGGTCAAGCACACAACTGTACAAACGTTGTGGTATTCCCACCAAGGATGATGTCATCCCAGTGCCCAGACACTGGGATCCAGAAAACTTAATTACAAATGGGCACATCAGGCAACTGTGTAATAAGAACTGGATTCCAGTGTCACGCACTGGAATGACACCACATACCACCTGCAAATTGCAATGATGGCATAGTTATGTGTCAAACACTGGGGAAAATACTGGGATGACAGAAAGAGGTTTAATGAATCAAGTTAGCAAATTAACAGAATTGACTTTTGTGACTGCTCTTGTTGTAGGGAATACTGTACTGTCATTTATGAATGATGGTAACATTCAATATAAATGGCCAAATGATGTCTTAGTTGATAGTAAAAAAATCAGTGGAATATTGCTTGAAAAAAGATGCAATTCGAATTGGCTTATTGTAGGAATTGGAATTAATGTCAATCATGCACCACTTCCAGGAACAACGTGTATTAGCAATTACGGTGAATCTGTGTCTAACATAGATCTATTAGAGAAATTAATAATAAATTTTAATAAGCTAAGAAAGCAATGGCTGTTTGATGGGTTTTATGCTATAAGAAAAATGTGGCTCACAAGAGCATTCAAGATGAACGAGCAAATCAGTGTAAAGTTAGCTTGCAAATTGTATGAAGGAATTTTTGCTGATATAGATGAAAGTGGTAAATTGGTGTTGCAGCAAAAGGATGAAAGCTTAATTTATTTTGATGCAGGTGAGTTATTTATTAACGATATATTATGAACACGTATGGGATTTTTGCTTACCTTATTAGTCTTACATTGATTACCGGAGAACTGATTCTTACCATTTCTTGCTATATTAAAAGTAAAAAAATTCTAGAAAGCCTGAAAGATAATAATGAAGAAGAAACATAAGCGATTACTTATAACTTCAGGAATTTTCTGCTTTTTAAGCTGCATAGTCTTTTTTATTTTAACAACGCTCAAAGAAAACATCTCATTTTTCTATACAGTAAGTGAGGCAATAGTTTTACAAAATAGTCAAAAACTAATCCGTGTTGGTGGAATGGTTGTTGAAAATAGCGTGATACGGAGCGAAAGTGAAGTAATTTTTCAAATGACAGATTTTAACAAAAGCGTTGTGGTAAAATATCAAGGGATACTTCCACCAATGTTTTCAGAAAAAAGTGGTGTTGTTGTGCAAGGTAAAATGTTTGATAATAGTACTTTTCTTGCAGATACAGTGTTTGCAAAACATGATGAGAACTATATGCCGAAAGTTTTAAAACAGATTCCCTAATTCAGCTACATTGAAATGATATGTGGAAAGGGTAACAACTTGATATCAGGCTATTACCTTTTTTATTAAAGCAATCCGTTCTCTTCACCAGTAATATGGAGTAAGGGAGGAGCTTCTCCAATATCTGGAATCGAATTCCTAAGATCTGCAAGTTCACTGTCTATACTACTTGTCTTGCTGCCTATACTATCTATGGTTGATGATAATTGTGTTATTATACCACTTTGAATTGCACTATCCATATTTTCGTCATACTTATTAATGCTGTTTATCAAGCCATCATAAACATTTTTAAGGTGCTTGATGGTCAATGTAATTTGTGGCATCTTATCAATCTCTTCTTGTGTCATATCTTTAGTTATATCAAATTCTTCCTTTGTTTTACCACTGACAATCTTCTTTATTACTGGCTTTTCAAAGCTTGGTTTATCAAACTTCGGCTTCGAAAGTTGTAATGTATTATTTGATTCAACTTCTTCACTAGAATATAATTTTATATTTTTATTCATAATAGTTACCTATAAAAAAACTACTTATCTTTATAAATCACTACTATACAAATAACAGTAAGTCATTATTAATGTCTACTATTGTAAACTCTGGAGCCTGTCTAATATCTGGCATATCGTCCTTGATTTGCTTGAGCATCTCAATCATTTCCTTGTTCTGTTTACTCTGCTCTTCAAGTTCCCCTTTTAATGCATCAATAATAGCTTTAGACTGATCTTTACTGCCAAGATCACCAATCACATCTGTCACTTTCTCATAAGGCAATTTGTGAATAATATCTTTTAGCTCTTCTGTACCTACGTTATCCAGAAGTTCTTTAAACTGCTCATTAGACATATTGCGAGCAAAAGCTTGAAGTTTCTCTGGGTTGTCAGCTAAAGACTTAATGATAATCTGAATCCTATTAGAATCAGTTAAATCCTGAGCAATTGCTTCAAGTATCTTAGGATCAAGCTTATTAACTAAGTCTTTCAGTTGGTCTTCTTGCAGACTATTTACTAAAGCTTTTAACTGATCACCTTCTAATTCTTTGGAGAGTATTGCCAAATGATGCTCAGCTAAGTCTTTTGCAAGCACTGTAAATTGCTCGTCATTTAAAGTTTGAATAAGTGCTTTGAACTGATCCAGTTTTAAGTGAGGTAAAATTTCTTTCACTTGCTCTGGATTTAAGTCTCTAACTAGAGCTTCAAGCTGAGCATCATTTAAAATAGGAACAATTATTTGTAACTTTTCTGGGTTTAGTTCCTGAGCAAGAGTTTGTAATTGGTGATTGGTTAGATGATCCACTAAAGCTTGGAGTTGTTCATCTGTTAAGTTCTTTGCCAAGGTCTGTAGTTGGCTTGAGCTCAGTTCAGGAATTATTTTTTGCACTTGCTCGTTACTAAGAGTGTTGGTAAGAGTTTTTAGTTGGTCGTCTGTTAGGCCCTGAATAAAAACTTTGGTAAACGTGCTTGATAGCAACAGTAGCACATCTCTTATATGTCTCTCACCGTAGTATAACATAATGTCTTGTAATACCTCATTGTCAGGTGAATCGATTATATTTCCTGCTTCGTCTGAAAAATAATATTTATTGTTGCCAGTATCTGAACGCTCTTCCGATCTATATTTGTATTCCAATTTTTTTGATTTAATAGAACTGCTACACATAGTTTTGAAAGGCTGCACAAGTTCTCTTGTATATGATAACTTAGCCAACTCATTACCGTAATATACAAATGTATGGTTGCTTTTTACATAATCTAAGTTAGAATCACTTTTATAATCTTTGGCTACCAGACTTTCTTCATTTTCTTCCTCCAGACATATGTAACTGTCTAGGCAAGAACTGCCGCAAAGTTTTATAGGTAATAAGCCTACATCGTTTTTATCATTCAGCGATACAAGCTCAACTTTTTTAATAGACATTGTAGGATCATAACCTTCAGGCCACTTTATCCTTGTGGTCGGGGTTTTTCTAAACACCTCTTTTCCAGGTATCATCTTAAAAACATGCTTTTTTCCACTCATGGGCGTTACCAATAAATTAATTGTTAGTATTCTAACATTTATTGATTAATTTATTGTTAAGTTAGTATATATTACAATTGTAATAACCAACGTTACTTGTGTAGAGAAAAGTTACGAAAAGAAATAGAGATTTTCAGGGAAATAGTATAAAATGCTCATAGATTAAAATAAGCTGCTTTGACAGGTTTTGTGGCGGCTAGAGCTGTATAGACTGGTGGAGGCAAGCGGGATCGAACCGCTGACCTTCTGCGTGCAAAACAGATGCTCTACCAGCTGAGCTATACCCCCAGGTAATTCTTGCTTAAAGCATAAATCACTCAGGCTGAGATGCAAGAAATATTTATCTATTAGGCTATTGCTAAATAGTGTACAAATTCTGCAGGGTGTACACACTTCTCTATTTTTTTGTCTCCTTAGCGTTATACGTCACACCATCCAAATAAATCTGTGAACTGAAAATTAACAAGAAGTTTTCCTTTGGAAATTTTTTTAAATTATTCATAGATTTTTTAACTAAATTATCACTAACGCAGTATATTATATAATTTATTTAACCACACATGAAAATTTTAGTTTAATTAAAACGGATAAAAACTGTATTGATGTTTAGTATAGCTGAAAAATGAAATGATCCCGTAGCTCAGCCGGTAGAGCAACTGACTTTTAATCAGTGGGTCACGCGTTCGAATCGCGTCGGGATCACTCACAAATTTTGAAAAACATGCTAAAAGAACAAGACAAAATATTCACCAACCTAAATGGTAAAGGAACTCCACTACTTGAGGGTGCAAAAAAACGTGGTGGCTGGCACAAAAAAAAGGAATTACTGGACTTAGGATCAGAAAAGATCATTGATGAAGTAAAGAAATCTGGTTTGAGAGGTCGAGGGGGTGCAGGATTTTCCACCGGCCTTAAGTGGAGCTTTATGCCCAAAAATCTCCCAAAAGCATATTTAGTAGTCAATGCAGATGAGTCAGAACCTGGTACATGTAAAGATAGAGATATATTGCGATATGAGCCACATAAGTTACTTGAGGGAATTCTCCTGGCCGGCAAAGCGGTCAGCGCATCAGTTGCGTATATTTATATCAGGGGTGAATTTTATAATGAATATTTAGTTCTAAAAAAAGCACTTGAGGAAGCCTATAAAGAAGGTTTAATTGGAAAAAATGCCTGCAAATCAGGTTATGATCTTGATGTGTTTATCCATAGGGGCGCAGGAGCTTACATATGTGGGGAAGAAACAGCTCAACTCGAATCAATTGAAGGAAAAAAGGGCTTTCCTCGCATGAAGCCTCCATTTCCCGCAGGTGTTGGACTTTTTGGCTGCCCAACCACAATAAACAACGTTGAAACTATAGCCATGGTTCCAGATATTCTAAATCGCGGAGGAGAATGGTTTACATCTCTTGGTAAACCAAATAATACTGGTACCAAGGTCTTTTGTATTTCAGGACATGTAAACAACCCGTGTAATGTTGAAGAAGAGCTCGGAATTCCATTACGTGAATTAATTGAAAAATACGCAGGTGGAGTGCGAGGAGGTTGGGATAATTTACTTGCTGTAATACCTGGTGGGTCTTCAGTGCCATTAATTCCAAAATCTATATGCGATACTATTGAAATGGATTTTGATTCATTAAGAACTGCACAATCAGGGCTTGGTACTGCTGCTGTAATAGTGATGGATAAATCAACTGATATAATAGCTGCAATAGAGAGGTTATCACACTTTTATATGCACGAGTCCTGTGGACAATGCACACCATGCCGTGAAGGTACCGGATGGATGTGGAGGATTATGAAGAGGATGGTGGCAGGAGATATTAAACCTGATGAAATAGATAAGCTGCTTGACCTTACAACTCAAATAGAAGGACATACAATTTGCGCGCTTGGCGATGCTGCAGCTTGGCCGATTCAAGGATTAATAAGACATTTTCGCCATGTTATCAAAGAGAGAGCGATAATTTAACTTTACTTATACTTCTTAAGCCGTTTTGCTACTTAGCAACCAGAGCTAAAAAATATTGATTCCCTTCTGTTTTAGGTGCCAATTCTACCTTTGCGATATCTTCAGTGTCTCGAATTAGCCGTTCTAATTTTTCCAGTCCAACTTCAGTGTTTATAAGCTCTCTCCCTCTAAATCTCATTGTGACTTTAATTTTATGTCCATGGACAAGTAAGTCTCTTGCTTGACGCAATTTTGTTTCGTAGTCGTGATCACCAATATTAGGACCCAGTTTAATTTCTTTTATAGTTAATGTTTTTTGTTTCTTTTTTGCTTCACTTGCTTTCTTTTTTATATCATACTTTTGCTTGCTATAATCCAGAATTTTACATACCGGAGGGGTTGAATCAGGTGCAATTTCCACCAAGTCTAAACCAACACCCTGTGCAAATTCCAAAGCTCGTTCTATTGGCACGATTCCGACCATTTCACCACTATGATCAACTAAGCGTACCTCCTTAGCTGTGATAAATCCATTAATTCTGTTTTTATTGTTCTTTTTAACTTGCAAACTTTAACTCCCTTAATTCAAATTAATACTTTTTAACAGCGATTCATTAGCCTTTTCCAAAGAAAAAGACCCCTGTCTTTCCGATCCTAAATTTCTTACTGACACAGTTTTACTTGTAACTTCATTTTTGCCTACAATCCACAATATAGGAACCTTGTTTGAACTATGCAAACGTATCTTATAACTAATTTTTTCATTGGTCAAATCAGTCTTGACTCTCACACCTTGTTCTTTTAAAACATTGCTAATTTCTGTGGCGTAACCGTCAGCCTCATTTGTAATGGTCAGAATAGCAAGTTGCGTTGGAGCAAGCCAAGCTGGAAATTTTCCTGCATAATTTTCTATCAAAATTCCAATAAAACGCTCAAAAGTTCCAAGAATTGCCCTATGTAACATGACAGGGTGATGCTTTTGTCCATCTGCTCCTATATAAAAAGCTCCCAGACGTTCTGGTAAAATGAAATCAACTTGTAATGTTCCACATTGCCAGCTTCTGCCTATTGCATCTTTCAAGACAAACTCTAACTTTGGACCATAAAACGCACCTTCACCAGGGTTAAGTTTATAACTCAAGCCTGCTTCTTTAACGGCTTCAAGCAGCGCTTTTTCAGCTCTATCCCACACTTCATCATTACCTGCTCTAATATCTGGACGGTCTGAAAATTTCACAGAAATTTCACTAAATCCAAGCTCTGAATATACTTCTTTTAAAAGGTCACAAAACTTTATAGTCTCAGAATTCACTTGTTCTTCCATACAAAAAATGTGTGCATCGTCTTGCGTAAAACCACGCACTCGCATCAGTCCGTGCAATGATCCTGAGCTTTCATTTCTATGGCATGTGCCAAACTCTGCCATACGTATTGGTAAATCACGGTAGCTCCTGGTGTAAGAATTAAAAATCTGCACATGACAAGGACAATTCATAGGTTTTATTGCTAACTTTTTATTCTCAGATTCGTCAACAATAAACATATTTTCACGAAACTTATCCCAATGTCCAGATCTTTCCCACAGCTCTTTACTTACTAAAATAGGAGTTTTTACCTCAAAATAGCCATTATTTATTAGCTTCTTTCTGATGTAAGACTCAAGAACATTATATAGAATATATCCTTGTTCATGCCAAAAAACCTGCCCAACAGCTTCCTCTTGGATGTGAAATAAATCTATATCCTTGGCAATTTTGCGGTGATCACGTTTCTCTGCTTCTTTGAGACACTCAAGATAAGCGTTTAATTCATCCTTATTTCTCCATGCTGTGCCATATATTCGCTGCAACATTGGGCCCTTTGCATCACCTCGCCAGTATGCACCCGCTACTTTCATAAGTTTAAACGCTTTAACTCTGCCGGTTGATGGTGAGTGCGGACCACGGCATAGGTCAACAAAATCACCTTGCCTATAAACAGTTAGGTTTTCACCCTCTGGTATGGATGAGATAATATCAACCTTATATTTTTCGCCTATACCACTAAAGAAATCAACTGACTGCTTGCGAGTCCAAACTTCTCGAACAAATCTGTGGTTACTTTTTACAATCCCTTTCATTTTCTTTTCTATTGCGGTAAGATCGTCCGTAGTGAAGGTACGACCTGTAGCAAAATCATAGTAAAAACCGTCCTGAATTGTTGGGCCGATAGTAATCTGAGTATTAGGAAATAGCTCTTTCACTGCCCCTGCCATTATTTGAGCAGCATCATGCCTTATTATATCTAAACCCGCTTCGTCACTCAGTTGTATCACCTCTATCTCTGCATCAGCTTCAATTTCACGTGAGAGATCATACAACTCACCATTTACCTTAAAGGCAATTGCTTCTTTCAAAATATCCGCTTGTAATATATCAAAGCCAGTAACTTTACCACTGTATTCTTTTACTTTTTGTTCGGCTGAAAAAGTAATCCTAATCATTTATCGACCCTTTTGTCTAACCCTCTCTTTGTCATCCCAGTGCGTGACACTGGGATCAATCTTATTTTTATAATGGAAATTAGTTTAACGTATGCTCCTAAAATCTGTTGTCCATTGCACAATTTGCAAATATTTTTATACCTGGACCCCAGTGTCAAGCACTGGGATGACACCTTTGTGTTTGAGGCAAAACAGGGTATAACATTTAACATACTGCCCTCGCAAACAAATGTTCGTACAGTTGTGTATCAGCTACTGGGATGACACTACCCCTAGTGGGCACTGCCCCTAAATCATAATGGATAAGAGGGTTATAAGCTCTGAACATTAATAATAAGGCCTATTCTTCTTTAACCTGAGTGCAATTGCGTCTTCCAAAACTTCACCATTACGCAATAACTTTTCTTTATTGTACATTAGCTCCTCTCTTGTTTCAGTAGCAAATTCAAAGTTAGGACCTTCAACAATTGCACCAACTGGACATGCCTCTTGGCAAAGTCCGCAGTATATGCATTTTGTCATATCAATATCATAGCGCGTGGTGCGGCGACTACCGTCTTCTCTTTCCTCTGCTTCAATAACTATTGCTTGAGCAGGGCAGATAACTTCACACAATTTACAAGCTATGCATCGTTCTTCACCGTTTGGATACCTACGCAACGCATGCTCACCACGAAACCTTGGACTTAAAGGGCCCTTCTCCATAGGATACCTCAAAGTAACCTTTGGCTTAAACATATATTTTAATGTAATAACAAATCCTTTAATTAACTCTACAAAAGACCAGTACCAAGCTAATTTCTTGAGCATAAAATATTTAAAACTTGTGTCAGTCATTATAAATCATATTATCAGTTTTCAAAATAAATATTTTCACCTGGGTGACTTTTTAGGTATTTTGGTTTCTTAAGTGTAATATTGCTAAGTAGTTTATACAAATAATGACAAACACAAATGAAACTATTTTCGCTTTATCGACCGTATTTGGTAAGTCAGGAGTTGCAGTAATCAGAATTTCAGGCAACTACGCGCTTAAAGCTTTAAATCATTTTCATATTAAGAAAGAAATTAAACCAAGATTTGCTACTTTAGTTGATTTATATGATGATTCCAGTCAATTGATAGATAATGGAATAATCATCTATTTCCCTGCTCCAAACAGTTTCACTGGCGAGGATGTTATAGAGCTACAAGTGCATGGAAGCAAGGCCGTCATAAAAATCATCTTGGAGGAATTATCAAAAATTTTCGTTATGGCCAGGCCTGGAGAATTCTCACTTAGGGCTTTTCTAAATGGTAAATTTGACTTAACGCAAATAGAAGGGATTGCAGACTTAATTGATGCTGAGACGAAAATGCAAGCTAAACAAGCGATTAAGCAGATATCTGGAGAATTGGAGAGACTATACAGCAATTGGAGGCAAAGATTAATAACGATACAATCCAAAATCGAAGCATATATAGACTTTCCAGAGGAAATTTGGGCAGAAAAAAGTGAATTGGAAAAAATTAATAATGAAGTGCAATCTCTCGTGCAGCTGATACAAGAGCATTTAAATGATAATAGACGGGGCGAAAGGTTGCGTGAGGGTTTGCATATTGTAATAACTGGTGAACCAAATGTTGGTAAATCAACTCTGTTTAATTTCTTAGCCAAGCGTGATATTGCTATTGTTTCTGAATATGCAGGCACAACAAGAGATATACTTGAAGCTCATATTGACATTGGCGGATACCCAATCATTCTCTCTGATACTGCTGGAATTCGTGAGAGTTCAGATCCAATAGAATTAGAAGGTATAAGTCGAGCGAAAAAAAGGTCTTTTGAAGCTGATTTAAGAATAGAACTATTTCCTTTTGAACAGCGTCATAATATCAATTGCAACGTTGTAAATAGCGATACTATTTATGTATTGAGCAAAGCTGACGATGTTATCAATAATCACAATATAAAAATTAATGGCATAGATCTTTTACCCATTTCTATTCTAAAGGAAATAGGTACAAACAAGTTGATCTCTCTCATAAAAGAGAGGGCAGAGGAAAAATTTGGGCATGATAGAGACACTCCTGTGATTACTCGGCAAAGACATAGGAATCACATGAAGAAAGCACTGGAACATTTACAACGTTTTAATATCGATAATCCAATTGAGTTGATATCTGAAGATTTGAGGCTTGCTGCATTTGAACTTGGTGCGGTGATTGGAATTATTGATGTTGAGGAAATATTGAGTAGTGTGTTTAGCAACTTTTGCGTGGGCAAGTAAAACTTTTATAGATTGCTTAAAATCAAATGTTGTGATAGAAAAAAATGGACGGATGGCCGAGCGGTTTAAGGCACCAGTCTTGAAAACTGACGTACGTGATGAGCGTACCATGGGTTCGAATCCCATTCCGTCCGCACAGCATCTCGCTATGCTAGCTGATTTTTAGAGCTTATTTGGACTATGTGGTTCATAACGCTGGAAATCTTGTCTAATCTAGCCACATCTTTTAAAAATACATCCCTTTGTAAATTGACCTTGTTAGCAAAGAAAGCTAATATCTATAAATAGATCACCATCTGAATATGAAAACCGATATAGTAATAATAGGTGCAGGACCTGTTGGAATGTTCACTGCTTTTCAAGCGGGAATGCTTGATATGAGATGTCATATAATAGATGTTTTGGATCAAGCAGGAGGACAATGCACAGCTCTTTACCCAGAAAAGCCAATATACGATATACCTGGTTATCCTGTAATTACTGCCCAAAAATTAATTGAGCATCTAATGGAGCAAGCTTCGCCATTTAAGCCTATTTACCATTTAAGTCAAAAAGTAGAAAAGATTTCAAATAACGAAGGTGAAAACTTTACTATCATAACGAGCATAGGTACAGAGGTAAAATGTAAGGCTGTTATTGTTGCTGCAGGTAATGGAATGTTTGAACCTAACCGTCCACCCTTAAGTGGTATATTAGAATATGAAAACGCCGTTATTTCATTAAAAATTGAAATGATTGGGTAAAGCACTAAATCGCTAAATACAGACATTTGCAAACACCGCACTGCGGCTGATTGGACTGTAGAACTTTCTAAAGTTGCAAAGAAAATTTATGTGATACATGGGAGAAAGAAATTTCGCTGCACTCCTGAAACTAGAAATAAATTAGAATCACTTGAAATTGATGGAAAAATAGAACTGGTAGTGCCATATCAATTACACGAACTAGCAGCAGGTAATGGGCAGTTGAGCGCAGTGATAGTAAAAAACATTGCCTCTAAGGAAGAAAAAGAAATATCCGCTGATTTTTTACTGCCATTTTTTGGACTGTCAATGAATCTTGATCCAATAAACAATTGGGGTATACAGTTAGAACATGGCCACATAGCTGTTGATCCGACTACCTTAAAAACCAGTAGAGATAGAATATATGCAATCGGAGATATAGCTACTTATTCAGGCAAACTAAAGTTAATATTAAGTGGTTTTGCCGAGAGTGCCATGGCTTGTTATGACATATACGCAGTAATCCACAACTCTCGATTCAATTTTCAATATTCAACTTCAAAGGGAATCCATAGAAAAGAAAAACTTACTTGACACCCTTCGCCAGCCTTCGCCCTTATCATGAAACTGAAGCTATTGTATTTGCTTTCGCCAATCTGCAGATTAAAAGGTAAGGATTACTTAATAAATCGGCGTCTTATGTTTAATTTTCTGTAGTATATAGATACCGTATGTCTTTA
>NZ_AWUH01000126.1:0-7557 GCF_000689175.1 Wolbachia endosymbiont of Glossina morsitans morsitans
TAATCCGAACAGACCGTAATATCCTACTGGCCTGCTATAGCCATAAACACATATCTTATCGCATTCGGACTATTATAAGAAAGGCTATAAATTCACAAAATGAAGACTATTATTTTTATTACAGGTGTATCTACGGTTGGAAAATCAAGTTTGGCTCATATATTAGGTTCAAAGCTTTTTATGCCTAGAAACTTTGCAATTCCACTAACTATAGCTAACCCAAGAAAGGTTTCCCTACGTCATACCGCCGCGGTATCTCAGCATAGATTCCGCTAACGAGTGGCGGAATGACGAATTTGTTGTTTTTCAAATTGTAGGTAAACCTAAGCCACTTTAGCTATACTTGTAGAGAAAAAAGAATAGATGATGATCCTAAATATTTAATAAATTTGACTACTGAGGAATTTCAAAAATCTCAAATTTTTATTAATTGTGATATGGTACATTCTATCTTCATATAGCTTTCCTCTTCATACCTCAACTAATGAAATCAGAAGCATCAACTCCCTTTTGCAAGCAAGCAGCAATAACAGTGTTCATCATTAGAAATGCAATGGTCATTGGGCCAACGCCCCCGGGTACTGGGGTCATAGCTTTGGCTTTCCCTTTTATTCCCTCAAAGTCGACATCACCTACAAGCTTTCCTACGTTAACGCTATTTATGCCAACATCGATCACTATTGCACCTTTCTTTATCCAGTCTGCTTGAACAAAATTTGGCTTTCCGACTGCTGCAACTACTATATCCGCTTTAGAGCAATATTCAGCTAAATCCTTGCTTTGTGAATGCAAGATGGTGACAGTGCAGTTTTCTTGCAATAGCAGGTAAAACATTGGCTTGCCCACGATATTTGACCTACCAATTACCACTGCGTTTTTACCGGAAAGGGTCTCTTCAATTGACTTAATTAAATGCAAAGAACCTTTAGGAGTGCAAGGTATAAGGCAGTTTTTTTCACCTTTAACTAATTTGCCAACGTTTTCATCATGAAAGCCATCTACATCTTTTTCAACACTTACTGTGTTAATTACTCTGCTTGCACTAATATGATTTGGTAAAGGCAATTGCACTAAAATGCCATGCACAGATGGATCTTCATTTAATTCATTGATTTTTTCAATTAATTCATCTTCTGAAATATTATCAGGCAAAACAATGGTCTCAGAACTTATGCCTATTGATTCTGCTTTTTTCTGTTTGTTGCAAACATAAACCTGACTTGCTGGATTGCTTCCCACGAGAATTACTTTCAGGCAAGGAAAAATGTTATACTCTCTCTTTAAAATATCAATTTTTTGTGATAGCCTCTCGCATAGGTCGTTTGCTATTTTTTTACCATCAATAATAATTGTCACTTCCTTGCCACTCCTTAAAGTCGGGTAATTTGATATCAAATAAATCCAATACTTTGCCAACAGAATGATTAATAATATCATCCAACGATTTCGGTTTAATATAAAAAGCAGGCACTGGTGGAGCAATAATTGCTCCCATCTCCGTTAATTTTAACATATTTTGTAAATGCCCAAGATGCAGTGGTGACTCTCGCACCATAAGAACTAACTTTCTTCTTTCTTTTAGCGTTACATCTGCAGTCCTTGTCAATAGATTGGAAGTAACACCTGATGCGATTTCAGACATTGTCTTCATAGAGCATGGTGCTACAATCATCCCTGAGGTTTTAAATGAGCCGCTTGCTATTTTTTCTCCAATCTTTTCTTCAGAATAGTAAAAATCTGCAAGCGATGTAATATCTTCAAGTTTTTCTTTAATCTCGTGAGCTAAAGTTATTTTCCCAGCACGACTTATCACTAAATGAGTTTCATAATCGACGTCTTTCAACGCTTCTAAAATACGCACACCGTAAATAGAACCAGATGCTCCACTTATTCCAATTACAATTCTGCTATTCACTTAACTCTTCTTCGTAGCTCATTTCCAATGCACGTTTATAGGTATCAAGCAATATTTCTTGTTCCTCTCTGTCATCATCATCCATCTTCCTCAGCCTAATAATTTGTTTCATCACTTTTATATCCCAACCTTCATCTGCGGCTTTTGCATATACATCACGAATGTGATCTTGCACATCCCTCTTTTCTTGTTCAAGTTTTTCGATTCTCTCTATGTAACCCTTCAACTCTTCAGCCGTTATTTTTACTGTATCTTCCATGAAACTCCACTAATTAATTGCTGCCACTAATATTACCAGTTTTTACTTGCACCTCAACAACAGTAATAATATTTTTATCTTTTTTAAAATCTTAAAGCGAAAACCATACATGGAAAACTCCTCGCCTTCGTCAGGAATGCGCTCTATTTCATTTACAATCATACCTGCTAGAGTTGTAGCTTCTTCATCAGGGAGATTCCAGTATAACTGCCTGTTAATGTCCCTAATAGTAGATTTTCCTTCTATGTAATACATATTATCAGATATTTTCTTTATAAAATTCTCCGTAATCAAATCATGTTCATCCGAAATTTCTCCAACTATTTCTTCCAGTATATCCTCAAGAGTTACAATTCCCTGCAGTGCTCCATACTCATCAATAACAAATGCAAGGTGTTTCCTGTTCTTACGGAAGTTGTGAAGTTGCACGCTGAGCGGTGTACTTTCTGGTATGAACCAAGGCCTTGACATAACTTGGGTAATGTCAACTTCTTCCGCTTTATTATTCTTTTCACGCAAAGCATTTATTAGAGCTTTCACGTGAATTACACCTACAATGTTATCTGGTTCTTTCTGCCATAAAGGTACTCTACTGTGACTGCTGGTTAAAATCTCTCTTATTAACTCTTCTTTATTCCGATCTATATCAAGAGAAAATAGGTTTCTTCTATGGGTCATAATTTGTGATATCTCTGTCTCAGCCAAATCAAGTATGCTGCTTAGCATATCTAAATCCTGTTGCAACATAGTTCCTTCACTGCGGTGAAGAGTAATCATATTACGCATTACGTCCGCTGCAGATATCACTTCCTTATCTTTGTGCAGCCCACATAATTTTAGGATGAGGTTAACAATAAATTGAATACCTAGTGTCAATGGAGAAAAAATCTTTACAAAAAACAATACAAAATAAGCAGAAAATGATGCAAATTTTTCAGGATTTTGAATAGCATAAGTTTTTGGTAGAACTTCGCAGAACAATAAAATACAAAATGTCATTATAATTGTTGATAGGAGAATGCCCTCATTTCCAAAAAGATTGATAAATATTGCTGTAAATAAAGCAGAGCAAGTAATATTAATAATTGTATTGCCGAGCAATACCGTTCCTATTGTCAATTCTTTCCTATTTAATAAGCGATCTATTACCCTGGCTTTTTTGTTACCGTCTAGCTTTAGCTTATTAACTCGAGAACGGCTAATTGAGGTTAAGCCTATTTCTGCCCCTGAGAACAAAAACGATAAAACTAACAAAACAAAAATTGCTGATGATACTAAGACCAATAACCAATCCATTAAAGTACGATGTTATTGTGATAAAAATAAAATTAGTTTTACATGTTATGAAAGGCATTTGCAAGCCTGAATTTATATTGCCGAATTTTATATACCTTTAATCTTAAAAAACAAATCATAAAGCATATTACACGCTGCGTTCACATGCTCATCCTCAATGATAAGTGGTGGGGTTACCCTTACTACTTTGTTGTTTAAAACCCTAGTTATTATTAAACCTTTATCAAGAGATCGACTAATAATTTTATCAGCTACAGGAGTTGCTAGTTCTATTCCCATTAGTAACCCTTCTCCACGAACTTCTAAAATCATCTCAGGAAATTCTTTAGCTAAAAGCAACAGCTTTTCTTTTAAATCTTTACTAATTTTTTTAACATGATCAAAAAAGCCTTCTTTTAGCATTATATCGAGCACTGCATTACCAACAGTCATGGCAAGTGGATTGCCACCATAGGTTGATCCATGAGTTCCTGGAGTGATTGCTTCTGCTATATAATCTTTCACTAAACATGCAGCTAAAGGAAAACCGTTACCCATAGCTTTTGCACAGGTTAGCATATCAGGTTCAATGCCGACATTTTGATAATGAAATAAAGAACCGATGCGTCCATATCCGCACTGCACTTCATCAAAGCACAAAATTATTCCTTGAGCTTTTGTTATTTCCCTTACTTTTTGAAGATATTCTACGTCTAGTGGATATACTCCACCTTCGCTTTGTATGGGCTCTAAAAATACAGCAGCTATTTCATTGTTGATTTTTTCTTCTAATGCTTTAATGTCATTTCTTGGCACTTTATCAAAACCAGAAAGGAGCGGAGCAAAACCTTCGCGTGATTTTTCATTGCCTCCAGCAGAAATTGCAGCAATACTGCGGCCATGAAAGCCTCCTTCAATTGTAATAATACGATTACGTTTTGCTTGCCCTTTTGAATAAAAGTAACGACGAATAAACTTAATTGCAGCTTCTGTTGCTTCAAGCCCACTTGAGCAGAAAAAAACTTTATCTGCAAAAGTAAGGGTTGTTAAACGCTCGGCAAGCCTTTCTTGCTCGGGAATAGTGAAAATGTTAGAGCAGTGCCATAATGAGCTCGATTGCTCTTTCAGCTTATCTGTAATGTATGGATGACAATGCCCTAAAGAAGTTGTAGAAATACCTGCAGCAAAATCTAAATATTTTTTACCATCTTTATCAAAAAGATATGCCCCTTCTCCCCTGACTATAGGAGTGTCAAGTCTATTATACGCATTAACAACATGATCCATTTTATAAGTATTGTGGTATTAGCCATACTATACCTGAAATGAATCCATTAACACAAAGCTTTTCCTTTAACCTCTTATGCTACTTCAACTAAAAATTTGGCTAATGCAAACCTTTTTTGTCATTCTATAGCTAAAGTGACTTGGTTTTACCAACACTTATTAGCCATTGTAAAAGTTTTTGTTTCTATTGAATGATAGTTGTAGCCTATGCAAGAAGTTTATTGACTTTGAGCGCACTTTAGCCTATACAATTTTAATATCTTAAACTACTGGACATGCCCGATCTAAAGACAATGATGTTAAATTTTGGACCTCAGCACCCAGCTGCACATGGAGTGTTGCGTCTTGTTTTAGAGATGGATGGTGAAGTGATCGAGAGGGCAGATCCCCATATTGGGCTTTTGCACCGCGGTACTGAAAAATTAATAGAACACAAAACGTATCTTCAAGCTTTGCCTTATTTTGATCGCCTTGATTACGTATCACCAATGTCACAAGAGCATGCATATTCACTTTGTGTGGAGAAATTGTTGCAATGTGAAGTGCCAATTAGGGCAAAGTATTTACGTGTTTTGTTTTGTGAACTGACGAGAATACTAAATCATTTACTGAACGTTTCTTCTCAAGCACTTGATGTTGGAGCAATGACCCCTCTTTTATGGATCTTTGAAGAAAGAGAAAAAATACTGGAATTTTACGAAAGAGCTTCAGGTGCAAGGTTTCACGCAGCTTACATCAGGCCAGGTGGAATTGCAGCAGATGTTCCAGAAGATTTGATTGAGGATATTGCAAAGTTTATAGAGCAATTTCCAAAATATATAGACGATGTTGATGAACTTTTAACAGAAAATAGGATATGGAAGCAACGCACTGTAGGAATTAGTGAAATATCAATTAAACAGGCACTTGATTGGGGCTTTAGTGGCCCAATGTTGCGCGCTGCTGGGCTTGCTTGGGATTTGCGAAAAAGCCAGCCATATGAGATATATGATCAACTAGATTTTGATATACCGATCGGCCAAAATGGCGACTGTTATGACCGTTATCTAGTTAGAATGGCAGAGATTAGGCAATCTATCAGTTTGGTGAAGCAGTGCATGGAGAAAATGCCTGAAGGGCAAATAAAAACTGAAGATAGAAAAATTTCTCCACCGTCAAGAGCAGAGATGAAAAAATCTATGGAAGCTCTGATTCACCATTTTAAGCTCTATTCAGAAGGATATCACGTACCAGAAGGTGAGGCTTACGCAGTTGTTGAGGCACCAAAAGGTGAGTTTGGAGTGTATATAGTTTCAGATGGTACCAATAGACCTTATAGGTGCCGAATAAGAGCACCTGGCTTTGCGCATTTACAAGCCTTAGACTTTATGGCAAAAGGACACATGCTTGCTGACGTTGCAGCAATTATTGGCTCACTCGATATAGTTTTTGGTGAGATTGATAGGTAATCATTGGTACCCGTTCAGGCAATGGCGTCATGCAGGTAGCTGACACATAACTGTACGAACATTTGTTTGCAAAGGCAGTATGTTAAGTGTTATAGCCGATTTTGCCTCAAACACAAAGGCAGTGCCTTGACTACTTGGATCCAGAAAAATTGATTGTGTACTATACAACATTTTTGATCAAAAGCGTAACCGTTCACTGTTAGACTGCATTCTGTGATTTTTAGCAAAACATGATCTTTCATTTGAGCTTCCTTCAATTTAAAATAAATACAGAAAATTGCTGCCTATAGCTAAACTGACTTAGATTTATCAACAATCGTCATCCCGCTACTTGTTAGCGGCTAAGAGATACCGCGGCGGCATAGCTATCTTCAAAAATATGGTTGAATAATTGTGTGTATAATTATTAATATTTTAAAACACTTTGGCTATGGCTTTATCTAAGTTTCTCGACCCTAAGCTGGATTTAACCTTCAAAAAAATATGTAGGGTCAAGAACTGGCGCGCCTACTTTAGGGTTTGGTGGCTGATCCATTGTTTTCACAATAGGCCTCAATCCAAATTCCCATGTTAACGTTTCCAGCTCCCGCCTCGTCAAATGCAGCATCCGCACTACGCTTTCCTAGCAGATTCTTTACCATCCATTAGTTGAGTGTATCTGTTCAGCAGAATGGCAAAATAGGTAGACAAGATAAAACAAAAAATCAAGAAGAAGTGAGTGTGCACTTGTCCATAAAGTCTTTCCATTTCTTCGATTATTCTCTTCACTTTCAGCTAATAAGTGATTTTCTATTTCACCTTCCAAACTTGCCTCCAGCAGCTTTTTTATAAATGGTGTAAATGCTCCATCCCTTCCTGTCAACGGCCTTCCTTCTCGTATAGACGACAGGATATTTGTTTCTAATTCTTTATAATCTGCCAATCCGGTAATTCTGTTTACTATTTTTTGACTCATTGTCAAACCTCCATTTTTTTATTTCAATTTATTACTTTTTTTTCGGTTTGACAAACTTTTTTGAACCATACGTGTCAAGTTAAGAGATTGTGAGCAAATTTAGAGAGGTTAAAGTGGATACTCTAGCCCTTCTACGTTTGTCTTTTAATGAAAATCGCGACCAAGTTATAATGAGTTTTTTAAGAAATGCTTTTAAACTATTAATTTTGGTTAATACTAAAAATAACTCTCTAACCCGCCTTTTTAGCTCAATAAATGCCTTTGTTAAGCTAAGTTCTGTATTCTTTTTCACTTCTGTGCAACCAACTATGCCGTGAAATATAAGAATTGCGCACAATTTAGTATATAGTTCACATAATACTCTGCATGGCTTTCCTTTTAGCTTATCAAGCCTGATATGGCTTTTATACAATTTAAA
>NZ_AWUH01000127.1:0-9601 GCF_000689175.1 Wolbachia endosymbiont of Glossina morsitans morsitans
GTAATATCATTTTGTAAAACACTTTGCTTATTTTTAGTTTATTTTTTACCATGAAACGCTATAAGAGTATAACCATAACTTGAAAAGAAATTGATTTTACTTATGAATAATTTTCTCTATAGGTTACACACTTAAAGCTACTGTTGAATTGAGCAACTTTTACAAGATATAGAAAATGAAAGGGACCGGAATTGAACCGGTATAAAAGGATTTGCAGTCCTCTGCATAAGCCATTCTGCCACCCAGCCGTTTTTTATGTGTAGATATCCATTATATCTTTCAGCATAGATAAAGCTTCCTCCCTTTTGCGTTGGAAAGTGTTACGTCCAATGATTGAACCATTACCACCACCCTGCTTAATTTCTTTCGCTTCATTGCATATGTCATTCACTGATTTCGACTCGCCACCAGAAAAAACTACTATTCTTTTTCCTGCAAAACAAGATCTTTTAACATATTCAATTCTTTTAGATAATGATTCAATATTTTCTGTTTCCCTTTCCAAATATTTAGTTGGAAGTTTTACTTTTATTATATTAGCGCCAAGCAAAGCTGCCATGTGTGCAGCATAGGCAATAACATCAACCGCTGTTTCACCTTCTTTGGAAATTCCTTCACCGCGTGGATAAGACCATAACACTACTGCAAGCCCATAAGATTTGGCTTCAGCTACGATTTCACGGGCTTCTTCCATCATATCGAAACACTTAGCAGAACCAGGATATATAGTAAATCCAACAGCCAAGCAGCCCAAACGCAGTGCATCTTTCACAGAAGAGGTTATTGCTTGATCAGAAGTCAGATTCTTCGAATGTAAGGAGTTGGAACTATTAAGTTTCAAAATAAGTGGGAGCATTCCAGCATAAGTTGAAGCACCAGCTTCAATCATACCAAGTGGAGCAGCATATGCACTTACTCCCGAATCAACTGCAAGCTGAAAATGATAATGTGGGTCATAAGCATCAGGGTTAACTTCAAAACTTTTTATTGGCCCGTGTTCAAACCCTTGGTCTACAGGGAGAATTACTAATTTGCCAGTGCCGCCAAGCTTTCCATGCATGAGAATACGAGTAAGATTTGCTTTTACCCCGGGGTTTTCACTTTCGTAGTGGTTTAAGATTTGTCTTATTTCTTTACTCATTAACGCTATGAAGTTCATTTAAAGTATAGCAAAAACCACAGTTGAAGCAAAGATCTTTTTATGGTTCTTGTCCTGCAGGTGTATCTAAAGATGTAACGTTAGGATTGGTGGTGTGCTGTTGTGGCTTTTTTTGGATTAAATCTCTAAAATACATTTTGACAATAGGAAGAACAAGTGGCATAAGCACTAGCTTGTAGTCATACCATGCAAATTTTTCTTTATAGCTAAATTCTGCATCTTCTTCATATAAGCGCTGAATGCAATGTTCACTATATAGTTCAAATGCCTTTGTAAAAGTTCTAAGTAAAGCAATAAGTAATAAATCCAATGCTAAATTAATCATCAGCATTGTTCCATGTTGAGCAGGCCAGCCATTTTGTGCTACATCTGACACTAGACCACATATAGCAAATGTTGCTGCGATACATATCACATAATTATCAGCAGCAATAAGTAGATTGTATCTTCGATTTAATCTATCCAGATTTTCCTCTTGTGAACCTTTTTCTTTACTTGCTGCATAAATAATACCACAAAAGGATATAATAAATAACAACGGCCAAATCCCTATGCTAAATGCATAAAATTGATAAGCGATGCTTTGCACCGTGCCACTATTAGCAAGTTGCGATAAGCAATACTCAACTTTCAGCGATGGAGTAACCACCGCATTTGCTAATATAAAAAATAAAAGTGCTCTATTTATAGCTTTGCTTCTACGTGATAATATTCCATAAATTTTTGTTTGCCTCCTCCGTTCTTCTTCACTTGATAGTCTTTCATATTGACTAGGAGTTTTTCCTTCTTTTAAAGCGTTGAGATACTTCTCTACCTCTTTTTTATCTGCACTAAGTTTTTGAAACTTTTCTGTAGCTATCTTTTTCTTCTCTTCATCTTTTTCTTTGTCAGGATGGCACTTTAATGAAAGCTTTCTAAAGCTCCGTTCAACTAACTTGAGTATATCGTCAAACTCCTCGCTTATTACTTCTTCTGCTTTTATTTCTAGTCTTGAAAATAAATTCTGTAAATCGCGATTACTGTAATACTGATTTGTAGTTAAACTTGCCACTATAGCCTCATTATTCTTAAAATAAGTATACTATCAGTGTAATAAAAAAACAAGAATTTCAAACTATATCAAAAGCAATTTTATTTTCTACTTTATTCATATAGATTGTTAATTTCTTTCCTTTTATTAATTTACGATTCAGTATTTCTTCCGCTAAGTAACTTTTTATCTCTTTTTCAATAAGTCTCTCTATCGGACGTGCTCCCATTTCCTGACTATAACCTGTTTGTGCAAGATAAGATTTCACTTCATCTTTTACCAAGCAGTTTATGCCTTTTTGCGTCAGCTGCTTTTTCAGTTCCTGAATAAATTTATCTACAATATGCAGAATTATATCCGCATTTAAGTCAGAAAAAGAAATAATCGCATCAAGACGATTACGAAATTCAGGGCTAAAAACCTGTTCTATCGCTTTTTCACTATCACCAGTGTTAAATTTTTTATGCCCAAAGCCAACAAAACTTTTGCTGCTTTCAGCTGCTCCTGCATTAGTTGCCATAATTAAGATTATATTGGAAAAGTCAACTTTACGTCCGTAAGTGTCTGTAACACAACCATAATCCATAATTTGTAGCAATATATTATAGATATCGCTATGGGCCTCTTCAATTTCATCAAGCAACACAACACTATATTGATTGTTAGATACAGGCTCTGTGAGTAATCCACCCTGATCATAACCTACATATCCACGCGGAGAACCAATCATCCTTGATATCGTATGAGACTCAATATATTCGGACATATCAAAGCGTATAAGATTCATGCCCATGCTTTCTGCTAATTGTTTTGCTAGCTCGGTTTTACCAACACCGGTTGGCCCTGCAAAAAGATAATTTGCTAAAGGCCTATTGTAATTTCTCAACCCAGATTTAGCAATTTTAATAGAATTAACAAGAGATTCTATTGCCTGCTCTTGGCCAAAAATCACCTTCTCTAGATTAGCTTTTAAAGACTTTACTTTCTGCAAATCATCAGATTCAGATCCGCAAGGCACATTTGTAATTCTAGTAATGGTATTCTTAATATCTCTACTATTTACAATTTTACCCCTGTTTCTTAGCAATTTACAATATGCCCCTGCCTCATCAATAACATCAACCGCTTTATCAGGTAATATTCGCCCAGTAATATACTTATGCGAAAGTTCAGCCGCAGACCTAATGGCATTCTTTGTATAATATACTCCATGATACCCTTCATAGTAGTGCTTTATACCATCTAGTATCTTTATCGTTTCATTAACAGAAGATTCTTTAACATTAATTTTTTGAAACCTTCTCGCTAGTGCTTTATCTTTTTCAAAACTAGCGCTGTATTCTCTATATGTGGTTGCACCTATACAACGCAGTGTACCTCTTGCAAGCGCAGGTTTGAGTAGGTTACCTGCATCAAGAAAGCTACCACTTGTAGAACCTGCTCCAATGATAGTGTGTATTTCGTCAATAAAAAGGATAGCACCTGGTTTTACCTCAATCGCTTTTATTATAGATTTTATTCTCTCTTCAAAATCACCTCTGTAGCGTGTCCCTGCAAGGAGTGATCCTAAATCCAAAGCATAAATTATACTGGACCTGAGTGCACCCGGAACACTGCCTTCAATGATCTTCAATACCAAACCCTCAACTATTGTTGTTTTGCCAACACCTGGGTCTCCAACATATAAAGGGTTGTTTTTTCTACGCCTCAATAATATTTCTATAGTGCGATTTAATTCATAATCACGACCAATAACATAATCTATTTTTTTGCTTCTTGCATAGTCATTTAAATTTTTACAATAACTTTGTAGAATTTCCTCATCTTTTAGTAGCTCATCTTTATTTACTGTAGTAGGAGCGTCATTATTTTTATCAAGTTTTACTTTATGATTGGTGGTGTATTCATCTATATCGTTAGAGTATTTCATATTAGATATATGGTAAATCAAATTGGAATCTTTCGCACTTTGTTTCTGTAATAGATCTTCAACGTATAAATCTTGCCCAGACAAAATTTCTACTAGAACACTTGCTCCATTTATTTCTTTTTTCCCCAAGCTATGAGCCCGTATTATTGCTCTGTGTATTATGCATTGAAACATTGAGCTAGGTTTAACTCCACTGATAATCAATTCAGAACTGCTTTGTAAAAACCCTTTTATATTATTATTATAATCATTAGCCTTAATATTGCATCTTGATAGAATGTTATCCATATTGATGATTTCATCGGCTCTGATATTACATCTTGATAAAACGTAATTTACGTCCAACCGGTCTTTAGTTAACGCCAGCAATAAATGTTCTATTTTCGCATATTTTAGATTAAAATTAGAAGCAATGAATAGTGCTCTATTCAAACTTGCCTCTAAGTTTTTGGAAATCATCTCCTATTCTCTTTAAAAGTGGGAACTCATATATAATGAATAGCACACAATTATTAAAAAAATTGAAATCCAGCAGTTCGCTGTAGCTAATTTGAATCCCCACTCTGGATCTACGTCATAGAACCACGATATCTCAACATAGATTCCGCTAATGAGTAGCGGAATGACGAGTTTTACGCTTATCAAGTTATAGGTAAATTCTATTTAATACGCTTTTTCTAGTACTCTGCTTTTCTTCTGAAATGCATTGATCTTTTTTCTACCGTATTTAGTCTTTAGCGTACTTGGCCTTTTAAAGACCTTTTTGCTGTTACGTTTTTTAAATTGCACACTACAATCAAAATTTGGCTCTCCTTCTTTGTCTGCCAGCGCAGGCAGTCTTCTCTTATCTTGAGGTGTAACAAAAGATAGCGCATGCCCTTCAGCTCCAGCACGTGCAGTTCTACCTATACGATGAATATAGTCAGCTTGCGATTGTGGTGCATCATAATTGATAACATGTTGAATGTGGGGAATATCAAGGCCGCGAGAAGCAACATCTGTTGCAACCATGATTTGATTACGGCCACGACGAAAAGAATTAATGACCCTTTCGCGCTTGTGCTGCCTTAAATCACCATGAATTGCTAAAGCGCTATAGTCATCTTTATGCAATCTGCTAGCTAGCTGATCCGCTCCTTGCTTTGTTTTGACAAAGATAATGATTGACCCTTCGCGCTGACATAGTTGTATAACAAGCTTCCCATATTTTTCTGATTCTGATGCATAAACAACCTCTTGCTTAATTTTTACAGAAGTTGTAGCCTCACAATCAACAGAAATACGTTCTGGTCGATTAAGGTACTTCTCAGTAAGTTTAACTATATCACTAGGAAGAGTTGCAGAAAACATAAGAGTCTGCCGTATTTTTGGCAGATATTTCATGATCCCTTCAATTTGAATTCCAAAACCCATATCAAACATACGATCCGTTTCATCAAGCACAAGAACGCTAACATTGCGAGTAATCAAAGTTTTACGCTCAATATGGTCTATAATACGACCAGGAGTACCTATTACAATTTGTGGTTTTTTCTGAAGCTGATTTAGCTGCCTAAAAATAGGCTCACCACCAATCAATAAAGCGACCCTTAGTGCAGAATTTTGAAATAAGAGTTTTCTTATCTCATTTGTTACCTGATGCGCAAGCTCCCTGGTTGGCACGATGACTAAAGCTGAACCAGTGTTAGGCTCATTCAGCAACTTAGCAACCAACGGAATAGCAAATGCCAAAGTTTTTCCAGTTCCCGTTTGAGCAGACCCAAGAATATCTTTACCTTGTAGCGCTAAGGGAATCGCTTGTATTTGAATCGGAGTTGGGACGAAAAGATTATTTTTATCTAGAGCTTGTGTAAGCAAAGCTGGGAGACCCATCCCATGAAAATTATTCACAATACGTTAATCCTGTTAAAAGACTTCATAATAGATTAATCTTCCAACCTTAAATTTATTGCAGATTTTTTATCTTCTCCGTTTCTACCGCGCTCCTCTTTAACCTCATAACTCACCCTTTCTCCTCTTGTCCCCTTCTCTTTATTCTCTCCTTTAAGTGTCTCAGGCCTTATTCCTGAACGTTCCAACGTGCTAACATGTATAAAAACGTCACCCCCTTTACCTTCTGGCTTGATGAAACCATAGCCTTTTTCGGCATTAAACCATTTTACATTACCAAATTCCATTTAAACAACTCCTAAATTATTAATTAACACTACCAATGTGATGAAAAACTTTAAGATTACGATTGAGAATGCTTTAAGCTTAGCTATTGAAACTAAACCTTTATACTCCATAGTCTATTCTTAACATTACATGACAATAATACACAATTGTTGTACTTAATGCAAATAAATTTTTTAATCGTTAAGCGAACCTGCAACCGTCATTTCGCTAACTTTAATCGTTGGTGAATTAAATTGCCCACAAAAAGTTAGATCATCTGCAACGACTAAATTGCTAAACATATCCTTCAAATTGCTAGCAATGGTAATTTCATGTATTGGATACATTATTTTTCCATTTTCTATAAAAAATCCGGAAGCGCCTTGGCTGTAATCGCCATTGATTAAATTAACACCAAAACCAAATAAATCAGTTACATATATTCCCTCTTTCACTTCCTGAATTAATTCTTCAAACGATACATTACCATTCTCAATATAGAGGTTACTAGCTGCAGGAATAACTGCAGCATTACTTGCACGAGTTGCACTTCCGGTTGTTTCTGAGTCTAATTTTCTAGCCGAGTATAAGTCTAAAATCCAATTTTGTAATACTCCGTTTTTTACAAATATATTTTTCTTGCTAGTTATCCCTTCTCCATCAAATGGTCTCGATGCTATGCCTCTTGGCAACAATGGATCATCGATAATATTAATTCTATCGTTGAAAATCTGAGCATTTAAACTACCCCTCAAGAAAGAACTGTTGCTTATAATACTGCTCCCATTTATAGCAGAAGCAAAACTTTTTACTAGCCCTTTTGCTGCTCTTTTTTCAAAAATAACTGGAAATTTACCAGTTTTCATTGTACGTGAATTCAATTGATCAACTGCTCTTTTTGCTGCTTCTTTTCCCATTAACTCTGGCAACTTTAAATCACTAAAATTACATGCTATATCATAATCGTAACCAACCTTCATTTCACTTTCTCTTTCAGCAACAACAGAGACCTGATTAGCAAAGGTTGATTTACTAAACGAGCCAATAAAACCAGAAACAGTCGATAATACTGTATTCACTAAAGCGTATGAAGAAGAGGCTCCTTCAGAATTAGTGATACTCTTATGTGCAAGGGCTGAATTTTCTGCAGCTTCAGCAATTTCTTTTAGGTTATCAACGGTTACAACATTATTATCTGAGATACTTAAATCTGCAGAAGAGATACAATTACTACCATTTACAGCAAAATTAATGCAAGGATCTTCTGGCGCATTCTTTGCCATTTCTACCACTTGGCTTACTGTATCACTCAGATTGTTCAAATCGTTTGTAGAAATATACGCAGCTTTGTTTTTACCTGCTATAGCTCTGATTCCTACAGTGCAATTTTTAGATTGTGATATTTGCTCAATTTTTGATAGACGCTGAGAAACTGAAGTCTTATTAGTTTCATATATTGTAACTTCCGCATCTTGATTTTGCTTTTTTATTAGTTTAGTAATATCTGCTGCAATATTTAATATATTCATTTTCTATTCCTTAGATTTCTATAAAGATTCTGCACCACCTATAACTTCAATTAAATCAGTCGTAATCGCTGCTTGACGAGAACGATTATAAAACAATGCTAATTTGTTCAGTATCTCTTTAGTGTTTCTGTTTGCCGATTCCATAGCAACCATTCTAGCACTATTCTCACTCGTTGCACTTTCAAGTAAAGCAGAGTAAAGAGCAATTACAACGTAATCTTGAACCAAAGATTTTAAAATAAATTCAATATTTTGTGGTTCATACTCATAGCCGTAATCTGTTGTTGGAGCAGCCAGAGAGCTATCAATCAAGGATGAGTCTTTACTCCATGGTTTTATTGTTTCCAACATTGGTTTTTGCGTGAAGGTATTATAGAATTTACTATAAAAAACTTTAACTTTATCGTATTTACTTAAATCTATACCATCAACCAAAGCTTCTACGTGCTTTAACGTGATTCCCTTACTATTTTCAATTTTTAAGATACTTTTAGAGTCAAATCTATTTTTACCTACATCAAAAGCTTTTTTACCAAGAAATAGAATATCTACTTTTTTGCCATTTGCGATTGACTTATTTACACGCTCTTGACTAAATTTGACAATAGAAGAGTTAAAGTTGCCGCACAAGCCACGATCAGACGCAACAATGAATACTAGGTAAGAACCGTCGTTACTGACATTTAGAATTTTTGCCAGTAATTCTTGATCAACTGATAGCATTAATGAAGAAATAATGTTATGCAGCTTAGATACATATAATTTTGAATTTAATAACTTCTTTTGACTTTCTAATAACTTTGCTGCAGAGACCATTTGCATTATTTTCGTGGTTTTCTGTACAGATTTAATATTCTTAATTCTTAAGGATAATTCCTTTAAGCTCTTCATTTTGTATACAACCCTGATTTATTAAAATATATAACTGTTAGTGTCTAAAAGCAAGTTTTTTTGACATTAAGACCAAGTCTAGCTAAGAAACTTGCAGGTTTATTTTTATATAGCTAAACTGACTTAGATTTACTGACAACTTGAAAAACAAAAATTCGTCATTCCGCTACTAGAGGTTGTCCACAAACCAGTAAATCAAGCATATTCCCTACTTAACATAACTTTACTCATAGCCAGATATATGAAACTTTCAGTAGATGTTGTAAGTAAATCGTACTCCTTTGATAGCCTTCTATTTCTATTGATCCAAGCAAAAGTCCTCTCTATCACCATGGCTGCTTTTAGTTCATTTAGCTTCTGCTCTGCAGAGAAATCTTGCTCCCTGATTTTTCCTTGGAAGATTGGGCTACCGTTTTCGTTATTATCTGAAAAATTTTCCATTATTTTTGCCTCCCCAATAAAATTACTGCCTTTGTTGTTACCTGAAAAGCTTTCCACCATTTTTACTTCCTTCATAAAACTTAATAATTTAATTCTACAGTACTAAATATTTAAGAATTATTAATGTAAAGATGTTAATAAAATTATTTATATTTTTACACTATATATATATTATATCATGTGCTATTTAACCTTTCAATAATATTTTTTATTTTTACGGCTTCTTCAAACTCTAGCATACGCTTTTCTTAAATTATCCTTATTAATATTTGCTTTTGCCTCTATCCCATTTTTTCTTGTAAAGTATTTGATATAGATTTTATTATACTCTTTGGCATAACATTTGTAACATACTTTATCTATAAATGGAAATTATTATACTTGCAGCTAGACACAATTTGAAATAATTTACACTATAAAGTTAAGGAACGAGATCCCAGTGTCACGCACTGGGATGACAGAAG
>NZ_AWUH01000128.1:0-2229 GCF_000689175.1 Wolbachia endosymbiont of Glossina morsitans morsitans
GCTGGATCCCAGTGCTTGGCACTGGAATGACAGCAATCCTACGTCATACCGCGATTCATTCGTGGTATCTCGGCCGCTAACAAGTAGCGGGATGACGGTTATCGTTTAGCTACAAACATTAAGAAATTTACCAAACGAAAAAAAAGGCAAAAGAAGCCACGTGGTTGGCTAATTACTTACATTATACTTTCAAGTATGGCGTTTTTTTATTCTACATGCTTAATAACCGCGATTCAGTTGCTTTTAAACCGCAACTAATCTAAATTAGAAACATTACGAAATTTACTAAACAGAAAAAAAGGCAAAAGAAACCCTAGGGTAGCTAGTTATTCACTATCCGTTTTTTAAGTTGGCGTTTTTTTATGTTTTAGACGCTTTATAAGCGCGTTTCAGCTTATGTAGGTAGAAGTTTTATAAAGACATAAGGTGCACATAGTGCAAAAAATTAAACATGAGACGCCAGATACGTGAGTTTTTTTGTCATTTAATCTGTACAGAGAAGATAAATAAATAGCTTCAGTTTCATGATAAGGGAGCTGGCGAGGCTTGTCAAGGAATTTTTATGGCCTAGCGTCACGTGCTAGAATGACATTTGGGAATATGTTATCCGTTTGTCACTTCTAAATGATAACAGCCTCAATGAATTCATTAGTTTATTACATGTTTCTTTTCATGTATAAATCTATAGAAAGTTTTATACGGAAGTTGTTTTATGAGCAAGATTATAGAAATCAAAGCACCAAAAACTCTTGGTGGTGAATCAGTTACAGAAGGTATAGTAAAAATAAAGAAGGGTATTGGAGAAGCAGTAAAAGTAGATGACTTGATCTTTGAAATTGAAACTGACAAAACAGCACTCGAATTAACTGCAGAAGCTTCAGGGCAAATAACTGAATTTCTTATAAGAGAAGATGATGTAATAACTCCTGATCAATTGTTAGCGAAGCTTTCCATGGGAGAAGTGAAAGAGAAAGCAAGAAAAGAAGATAAAAGCGAAAGTGCTGCTAAAAAAGATGCTCCATCAGCTCGTAAAATTATGGAAGAAAATGCAATCAGTGCAGAAAGCGTCAAAGGAACTGGCATGGGAGGCAGAATAACAAAAGCAGATGTGATAGGCCGTATGAACAAAGCTGAACAACCTGCAATAAAACAATACGAATTGCCAAAAAGTGTAGTAAGTGGAGAGCAAAGAGAGGAACGAGTAAAAATGAGCAAAATAAGGCAAGTAATTGCCGCTCGTTTGAAAGCATCGCAAAATACTGCTGCAATACTGACCACGTTCAATGAAATTGACATGAAAAATGTCATGGATCTAAGAGCAAAATATAAGGACACTTTTGAAAAAAAATATGGAATAAAACTGGGTTTTATGTCGTTTTTTATAAAGGCAGCGGTGCAAGCATTGAAAGAAATTGCTGAAATTAACGCTGAAATCTCAGGCAATGAAATCATATATAAACATTACTATGACGTAGGTGTTGCTGTTGGCACCGATAAAGGTCTTGTTGTACCAGTTATTCGGGGTGCCGATCAGATGTCATTTGCAGAAATTGAGTTGACTTTAGTTGCTCTTGGCAAAAAAGCTCGTGAGGGTAAATTACAAGTATCAGAAATGGAAGGTGCAACATTTACCATCTCAAACGGTGGAGTATACGGTTCACTTCTTTCCACTCCGATAATAAACTCTCCGCAATCTGGAATACTTGGAATGCATTCAATACAAAACAGGCCAGTTGCTGTTGGTAATGCAGTAGAAATCAGACCTATGATGTACATTGCTCTCTCTTACGATCACAGAATAGTTGACGGCAAAGGAGCAGTAACTTTCCTCGTTAAAATAAAAAATTATATAGAAGATCCAAATAGATTAGTTTTGGAAGTGTAGCTCAAATGAATTGTTGTTAATCCAGTATTGACTAAAAACCTAAATGTCATCTAGTTCTGCCAGTAGTTTAGCAACTTCCGGATGATCAGGGCCATAATGTTTCTCAAAAATAGGCAAGGCCTGTTCAAGCAATTCCTCTTGTTTCTTGTGATCGCCCAAAGCGCCATAGGCAATACCAAGATTTGCCAGTAGTTTGGCAACTTGAACATGACCAGAGCCATAATGTTTCTCAAAAATAGGTAAAGCTCGTTCAAACAACTCTTTTGCTTTCTGATGATCGCCAAAAGTGCCATAAACGATACCGAGGGTTGCCAGTATAGCTCTTTTTACAATAACCCGAACAG
>NZ_AWUH01000129.1:0-16598 GCF_000689175.1 Wolbachia endosymbiont of Glossina morsitans morsitans
AAAAAGCTGCTGGAGGCAAGTTTGGAAGGTGAAATAGAAAATCACTTATTAGCTGAAAGTGAAGAGAATAATCGAAGAAATGGAAAGACTTTATGGACAAGTGCACACTCACTTCTTCTTGATTTTTTGTTTTATCTTGTCTACCTATTTTGCCATTCTGCTGAACAGATACACTCAACTAATGGTCAATACATCTTCTATTAAAAATTGTACAAATTCATTGCCATTCCAGTAATTCATAGAGATTTTATCCAAAATAGCTTTAACATTACCCTGCATGATAGCAAAGCCAAGATGAGTATTTGCAGAACGAAATGCAATAGCTCTTACCATAACATTATCATCAGCAATAAAACATTTTATATGGTCAACTCCTATAACTTCAGGCTTTCTTATCTCTGCTCCTTGGATAATAAACCTTGGTTCAGGATTTCGAACTCCAAAAGGTCCCAAGCGTTGCAATTGATTCCATAAAGACAAATTTATTGCTTTAGCAGTTACTATACTATCAGCTTTTAAAGTTTTCTCATTTATAGAGTTTGAAAATCTTTCAGTAAAAAAATCATGCAAATCATTTATTTTGTCTTCTTTAATTGAAAATCCTGCCGCCATACTATGGCCACCACCTTCAATAATCAAATTTATAAACTTTGCGGAAAGGACTGCAGCACCGATATCAACTCCCAAAATTGATCTACAGCTTGCCTTTCCTATTCCATTATTTAAAGATATCACTGCTGTTGGCAAGTGAAACTGCTCCTTTAGCCTTGATGCAATTATACCAATTATTCCCTGGTGCCAATTGCCACTTATCATTATAAAATTCGCACCTGATTGGGCAGACTTTTCCGCTTGTGCTGTAGCTTCCAAGAGAGCCTCATTTTCTAACACTTTTCTTGCATTATTCAAATCTATTAATTTTAGCGCGATTGAATGTGCCTCTTCATCATCATCGGTGGAAAGCAACCTTGCACCAAGCGATGCTTCTCCAATTCTTCCTCCAGCATTTATGCATGGCCCAATACTAAACCCTAATCGAGAAACACTTGGTTTTTCAAGGATTCCCAAAGCATCAAATAAAACACGCAAGCCAACGTTTTTTCTTGTTGACATAACTTTTAATCCTTGTGAGACAAGTGCTCTATTGAGGCCTGTGATCTGCATAACATCACAGACAGTTCCCAGGGCAACCAAATCCAACAGATCAAATAAATCTGGTTCTTTTTTGTTGGTAAAAAATCCTTGCTCACGTAGGCTTTTATTAAGAGCAACAATTAGCAGAAATGACACTCCAACTGCTGCTAGGTTATTATAAGGAGAGCTCTCATCAAGGCGGTTTGGATTCACAACTGCTACGGCGCTTGGTAATTTTTCCGTACCAAGGTGATGGTCAACAACTATAATATCAAGACCAAAAGCCTTTGCATCTTCTATTGGTTGATATGCAAGCGTACCACAATCAACGGAAATACATAAATCAACTCCATTCTTTTTAAGTTGTAATAAAGCATCTGTGTTTAATCCATAGCCCTCATCAACACGATCTGGAATGTAGATTATAGAGTGTATATCGATTGCTCTCAGGTACCTGTTAATCAATGCTGACGACGTTGCACCATCAACATCATAGTCACCAAATATTGCGAGGTTTTCATCATTTTTATTGCCCGTATTATACGAGAAACACGTATACACACACACCATATCAAGAAGGTGAAAGGGATCTGGTAATAGCGATCTGATTAGTGGATATAAGAAGTCGCTTGCATTTTCTATGTTAACACCACGAGTAACCAATATTCTTGCTAATATTTCTGGTAACTCAAATCTCTGTGTAAGAGTTAAGATTTGCCTTTGATCTGCTTCTTGCAACTTCCACAATGCATTTGTTATACTGCGCTTTTCAATTTCAAGTAGCATATTCTTTCTTTGTAAATAAAACTACTTTACCAGAATTTTTAAGCTTGTTTTTTAATTGTATTAGACTTCTGCATAACCTAAACTAAGTAGAAAAAAGGTATCATCTAAGTAGCTGACACTGGTCTCCATCCAAGAGGGCAGTAGCCCCTTCGGTGTCATTCCAGCGCGTGACCAGGTCTTTTTAGCTATCATAGGATGACAAAAAAAGGAGCACTGGGATGACATCATCCTTTTTTTGGGCTTCCAGCGTCACGCGCTACCTTCCGTATAAATATTGAAAAATTTACCAAATGAAAAAAAAGGCAAAAGAAGCCCCGTGGTTAGCTAATTATTTACATTATACTTTCAAGTATGGCGTTTTTTTATTCGAAACGCTTAATAACCGCGATTTAGTTGCTTTTAAGCCGCAACTAATCTAAATTATAAACATTAAGAAATTTACTAAACAGAAAAAAAGGCAAAAGAAACCCTAGGGTAGCTAGTTATTCACTATCCACTTTTTAAATCGGCGTTTTTTGATGTTTTAAATGCTTTATAAGCGCGTTTCAGCTTATATTAGGTAAAAACCTAGAAATTTTATAAAGACATAAGATGCACATAGTGCAAAAAATTAAACATGGGACGCCAGATACGTGAATTTTTTTGTCATTTAATCTGTACAGAGAAGATAAATAAATAGCTTCAGTTTCATGATAAGGGCGCTGGGGGAATTTGTCAAGGAAGTTTTTTTTGTTTCTATGGGTCAGTTGGTACGCGCTTTGCCTTTTAACAGATGTAAAAGCACAATTATTACGAACAACATTCCACCAACAACTGATATAGCGGCACCTATAATGAAGCACGTGCGTGCTAACATTGACGAAATACTTGGCAGATCTGCAACCTTCCTTAAAGCACCATATCCACCAAGCCACACAAGGCCAGTGATATGGAGAAAATGCCCTATACTGTAGGCATAAATCTGTAATCTTACCATGGAACTTTTTATCTCTTTAAAGTTTAATTTAGGTAACATCCAGTAGACAAAATTCATAAAAGCTATAGTGATCCCAACTACAGAACCATGGTAATGAGCGGGAATCGTGACATTACCTTCAATAGTCAACACTCCGAGCACATCTCCATAAGTGAACAACAAAAATGAATGTAATAAATAGGTGCTTTTATCATTAATAAAAGTTCTGATGTTGTAGCACACTAATATTATCAAAAAGCACGGCAAAACTGCTCCAGCAATCCTCATATGCCAAGTAAAAAACTGTATTAACTTGGCACTACCAACTGGATAAACAAAATATACAAACGGTGCGCCTACAGCTAAAATCGTGTTTATAAATAGTGGTAAAATAGTAATTTTATTGTTTGAAGCTAAACTAATATCATTGGAACTTAGCATTATTAAATAGACTAAAAACATTCCTTGAGTAAAAGCAAACTGCAATAAATGTCCGCCTCCCCAAAAGAGATATTCGTAAAATAAATTATTATCTGAGTGATATAGACCTGGAGGCATATTATTATATGCTAAAACAAAGCAAAGAAATGACGATACAAGTATAATAACTAGCCCAATTTGCCCAACAGAGAGAAATGAAACCTCTTTTTTTGATGTGTATGCTAGCATTGTATTTACTAATATACTGGCAATAAATAAACTGAGTCCAAGTAAAAATAATTTGTTTTGTAATACGGGAATATAGTTACTTTTGATAACTTCAGTGTTTGGAACGAATGCGGATATAAACATGAGCAGCATCGAAAGGGTTGGTAGAACCCATGAAAAGTTAAACCAACTATTGGTATTTTGTAGGTTTATGATAAAGAGCAGAGATATTATAGAGCACATCCACACTAAAATTGACAAGTTCACGTGTATTACCAGCGCATTATCAAAAATATATTGTGCAGAAGGAACAAGAGAGGAGATAAAAGGCAATCGTAGAAAAATAACAATTATTGACAGTAACCCAGAGCAAGCAAGAGCACATACTGCCAAGAACATCCATTTTCTACAGAGCGGAGCGTTGTCTTGTATATTAAGCACAATCTTTTTTCTCAATTTTGTTCAATACAATATATAACACTGCAATAATACCTAAAATATAGCAATAGTATACGTGTGGCACGACTGCCAAAGGTGAAACTCCAGCAATAGTGCTAGCCAAAAGCAATTGAGCGCCATACGGTATTAATCCTTGAAATACACAAGAAAATATGCCTAGCCATGCTGCACTATAGTGAGGCGGTATTTCATATTTCTTAGCAATATCTCTAGCAATTTCACCGCTAAAAATTATAGCGATGGTATTATTTGCAAGTAAAATATCAAATATACTGGCTATTTTTGCAATAAATAACTGCGCTGTTTTTTGTCCACCACGTTGTATCATAACCCAAGATGAAAGTTTATCTGCAAACTCCTTAGAATTTTTACCTACTAGTCCTGAAAGCCCGCCAACCATCAATGACAGTAGCATAATTTCATGCATACTCATAAACCCCTTAGTGATGTTTTGGCTTAAAAACAATAAACCATAATTGTTGTTATTTATAAATCCAATGATTCCAGCAGAAGTTATGCTTAAAACCAATGCCGTAAATACATTTATTCCAAAGTTTGCAAGCAATATAAGTATTATGTAAGGAGTCACAAGCAATAAAGAATACTCCTTAACTGAAATAGCAGCACTATTGCTTGAGCTATAAAATAATATAATTATTGTGAATATAGAAGCAATTAGTGCCACTTTTGCATTCAGTTTTAATTTTTTCTTTATATCAGCCTTTTGAGACATAACAGATGCAATTGTAGTATCAGAGATAATAGATAAATTGTCACCAAACATTGCTCCTCCTACAACGGTTGCAACTCCTAAGGAAGGAGAAATCCCAGGTTGTGTCAGTTCAACTGCAATAGGAGCAATTGTTGCAATGGTGCCCATTGATCTACCAATAGCAGTGGATATGAAAGCTGCTACAAAAAATAATCCTATGAGTAAAAATTGTGTTGGTATAAATGAAAGAGCCAAATTAATTGTGGCATCAGCACTACCGATTGCTTTAGTTACTTTACTGAATGCACCTGCAAGTAAAAAAATGATGCACATAGTGATAATATTACGATCTCTTACCCCATCTAGAAAGGCATACATTTTTTCTTCAGTATTGCCCTTGTATAAAACCCAACCCAGAGCTATGGCAGGAACAATGGCTACCAGTGGAGATAACTGATAAAAAGTATTTGACACGCCAAGAACAGTAAAATATATACCACTCCCTACAAAAAGAAATAGGAACAGTAAAATAGGCAAAAAATTTGTAAGATAAAACATACCTCAGCTCTGATAAATGCAAATCAACTGTGATATAATTTATATTATTATAAACCACAGTTAGCACCTTGACCAATGTTTTTCTAGAAAGCAATCTACCAGAAAAGGTTTCCATGAAAAGGACTACTATAATATATCATCTACTTGAATTAAACTGGGAGATAGAATAAGTAAAAAATATGAATGACATAACAACAAAGCAAGTCATATCCTTATGGGATGCACAAGTTGGTGAATTTTTGCCGGATAAAGGAGAAATGGAGATTGATAATATTTTTTTAATCTAATGCTTCAATGTTTCCGACATAGGAAAAGTATCATCTTTACTTTCTATAGAGGAAGGCACAATATTTTGATTATCATCACCATCAATTCGAGTAGTAGGGTGCATTAAAGCAACTTTCATAACTTCATCAATATTCTTAGCAAAAACTACGTTAATCCCCTCTTTGATGCTTGCCGGAATCTCTTGCATATCTTTCTCATTTTCACTTGGTATAATCACAGTTTTGATTGATCCTCTGAGCGCTGCAAGCAATTTTTCTCTTAAGCCCCCAATAGCTAAAACTCTACCACGCAATGTCACTTCGCCTGTCATAGCAACATTTTTGTTAACTGGTATATTCGTCATAAGAGAAACAATAGACGTACATACCGCGCCGCCAGCAGAAGGGCCATCCTTTGGTACCGCACCCTCAGGTACATGCAAATGTATATCATTATTTTGGAATTTTTCGGGCTTTATACCAAAAAACAAACAATTTGATCGAATATAACTATACGCAGCTTTTATAGATTCTTGCATAACCTCTCCAAGCTTTCCTGTGTATTTTATTTCTCCCTTGCCCGGAATTAGGACTGATTCTATCATCAAAATATCACCACCTGTTTCAGTGTAGGCGAGCCCAGTTACTATTCCTACTAAACTCTCATTTTCCGCAATGCCAAAGGTATATTTACGTACCCCTAAATAATCTTGTAAATTGTCAACCCCTACGGATATTTTCTTATTTTTATCAGTCAATATTTCTTTAACTGCCTTTCTCATGAGCTTTGCAAGCTCCCTTTCCATACTCCGCACACCACTTTCACGTGTATATAAACGTATCAACTCGTATAACGCCTCATTAGTTATGTCCCATTCCTTCTGATACAAACCATGCTCCTTCTTTAACTTCGGAATAAGGTGGTGTGTAGCAATACTGATTTTTTCATCTTCAGTATACCCGGACAATTGTATAATTTCCATCCTATCACGCAAAGGATGTGGTAAATTTAAGCTGTTTGCCGTAGCTACAAACATTACACTTGAAAGATCAAACTCAACTTCCAAGTAATGATCCGTAAAGTGTTTATTGTGCTCAGTATCTAAAACCTCAAGTAATGCAGATGCAGGATCGCCACGCGAATCAGAACCCATCTTATCTATTTCATCAAGCAGAAAAAGCGGGTTGCATGAATTAGCTTTTTTCATGTGTTGAATGATTTTACCAGGCATTGAGCCAATATAAGTTTTCCTATGCCCTCGTATCTCAGACTCATCACGCACACCACCAAGAGCTATGCGAACAAAATCTCTTCCTACTGCTCTTGCCATAGACTTAGCTAAAGAAGTTTTACCAACACCTGGCGGTCCAACTAAGCCAAGTATAGGACCTTTTATCTCTTTTACTCTTTTTAATACCGCTAAAAATTCTATTATTCTATCTTTTACTTTCTCTATGCCATAATGATTTTCATCTAAGATTTTCTTAGCTGCATTTAAGTTAATTTTTGCATCTTTGTACTTTCCCCACGGCAAATCAAGTAACCAATGCAAGTAACTAGATATAACTGTAGCTTCAGGAGAAATGGGATTCATTTTCTTGTATCTCTTCAAATCAGTTATAGCTTTCTCTCTTGCTTCCTGAGAAAGCTTTGTTTCATTTATCTTTTTTTCAAATTCATTGAGTATATTCCCTTCATCACCATTCTCAAATTCGCCTAATTCTTTCTGTATAGCTTTCAATTGCTCGTTAAGGTAGTAAACTTTCTGAGTGCTTTCAACTTGCGATTTAATTGTCTTATATAAACGGTTTTGTGCGTTCAAAATACTCATTTCTCTCTCAATAAAAGCAAAAGCTTTTTTTAAACGCTCTTCTGGTTCATAAGCCTCAAGTATACTTTGTTTATCTGATACTTTTATATTTAAATGTGAAGCTACCGTGTCTACAAGTTGATCAACTTCTTTGATTTGATCAATGGAGTTAATGAAAACCTCGGGTTGATTTTTCTTGTTTAGCTTACACCAGCTATCGAACGCGTCTACAACAGACCGCCTTAAAGCCTCTAAATCAATATTGCCTTCATCTTCTTCATCTTCTTCATATTCATAATGACTGTCTAACTCTACCCTGGCTTGTAATAAAGTATGAGAGCTAATATATTCTACAACCCTTCCCCTTCTTATCCCCCGGATTATAACTTTTACAGCATTGTCAGGTAATTTTATTAACGGTTGTACAATGCTTGCTAACACACCTACTTCATAAAGATCTTCAGGCTCTGGATTATCAACAGAGCCATCTTTCTGTGCTACAAGAAAGATCTCATTTTGGTGATTACTACTACTTATTGCATACTCTAGTGCATTAACAGATTTTTCTCTGCCTATGAATAAAGGCACCATTATATTTGGAAAAATTACTACATCTCTTAAAGGTAATACTGACAATGCAGCAAAACCAGAGCTCACAGTACGTTCAATGTTCACAATATATGCCTCAAATTAATCATTAACCATTATAACATTGCCATTGTTATTATGATTAACCGTTGCTTTTCCTAATTCTACCATTTTCTTAGTGATTACTATAGTGCTACCTTCAAAGCCTCCGTTTCCAGATGTATACATAATGTCAAGCAAAAGTGACTCCAAGATAGCACGTAACATTCTTGCACCTGTTTTGTAGCTTATAGCCTTTTTAGCAATAGCTGATATTGCTTCATCTGAAAACTCAAGGTTTACTTTGCTAAACGCAAGCAATGCTTTGTACTGTTTTATTAGTGCATTCCTTGGCTCTGTCGACACATGTATTAAATCTTCATGATCCAGCTCATCTAAAACAGCAGTTATTGGAACCCGTCCTACAAATTCGAGTATTAAACCGAATTTGATTAAATCTTCAGGTTGAACATCATGTAAAGCATTTTTTTTCTTTTGCTCTTTAGACTGACTTATATCTGCTCCAAAGCCAACTGATGTTCCCTTTTTTCTCGCTTCAATAATTTTATCGAGGCCTTCAAAAGCTCCTCCACAAATAAACAGTATGTTACTAGTATCCACTTGTATAAACTCTTGTTGTGGGTGTTTTCGCCCTCCTTGTGGCGGAACATAAGCAACTGTACCCTCCATAATCTTAAGCAGAGCTTGCTGGACTCCTTCACCTGAAACGTCACGGGTTATTGAAGTGCTTTCAGATTTTCTTGTGATCTTGTCTATTTCATCTATAAACACTATACCACGCTGTGCTTTTGCAACGTCATAATTTGCAGCTTGTAATAAACGCGACAACACGCTTTCTACATCATCACCCACATAACCTGCCTCAGTTAAAGTTGTTGCATCAGCCATAGCAAATGGCACATCTGAAACTTTAGCAAGTGTTTTGGCTAGCAAAGTCTTACCAGAACCGGTGGGACCAATAAGCATTATATTTGACTTCTCGATTTCAATATCACTTATAGCATGAAATTTTACCATGGATTGACAATGGTTATACATAGCTACAGATAAAACGTGTTGCGCGTTTTCTTGACCTACAACATGCTTGCTGAGAAAGTTTTTTATATCCTCAGGTTTCTTTAGTAATAGCTTCATATCGGATATACGATCTGAATTAAAAGATCTATCTTTCTTTTGACTTATTGCTTTGTGGGATAATTCTATGCACTCATTACAAATAAACACCTTTAAACCATCCGAAGAGTTAGTAATCAATTTATCTACTTCATCTTGCGCCTTGTTGCAAAAAGAACAGTAGTGTAAATCATTATTGTTATCCATTAACCCACCTTTTGTTTAACTTTAGTATTTTCAATTTCAATATCTGTACGCTCAGCTATCACCCTGTCAATTAAGCCAATTTTCCTTGCTTCTTCAGGATCCATGAATTTATCTCTTTCCATCATTCCTTCAATTTTCTTCAGTGAATTTCCAGTATGTTTTTCATAAATTTGATTTAGTTTTTTCTTAACCCGCAAAATTTCATTAGCATGTATTTCTATATCAGTTGCTTGACCATGATAACCACCAGATGGCTGATGTATCATAATTCTTGAATGAGGTAGAGAGTAGCGCTTACCTTTTGTACCAGCTGCAAGCAATAAAGAACCCATAGACGCAGCTTGACCTATACATAAAGTTGAAACGTCTGGGTTTATATACTGCATTGTATCGTAGATCGACAAACCAGCAGTTACAACACCACCTGGTGAGTTGATGTACATACAAATGTCTTTATCGGGATTTTCCGACTCTAAAAATAAAAGCTGTGCTACTATTACGCTAGCCATGTTGTCCTCAATAGGACCTGTTACAAAAATTATTCTTTCTTTCACTAGTCTTGAATATATGTCATAAGCGCGCTCACCGCGACTAGTTTGTTCAACTACAATTGGTATAAGAGTCATACCTTTTCCTATTAAATATTACCAAACAATTCTTTTAATTCTTTCACAGAAATAACCTGCTCTTCTTTACTCACTTTTTCTATTATATAATCTGTCACTTTATACTCAAGCGCTTGCCCTCTAACTAATTCTTGAAATTGTTTATTTGATTCAAAATGCTTAAGTACTCTGTCAAACGGTACATCCTTACTGACGTATTGATTTACAATCACATTCAAAACATCATTTTGAGTTAATGATATTTTATGTTCTGCACTAAATTTCATAAATAACATAGCAAGCTTTACACGTTTTTCAGCTTCTTTACGAGAATCATTTTGAGCACCCAATTCTCCTTCCATTCTTTGTTGCTCCTGTTTTACTATGTCTGTGGGTAAATCAAAACTATAATTAGCATCCAAATAATCAAATAGCTCCTTTTTAATTAAGAGATTTCTCATTTCGGTGCATTGATCACCAATCATTTTTTTTGCATGACTTATTAGCAAAGAATAATCTTTGAACCCAATACTCTTAGCTATTTCATCATCATTTTCAAAATCTTTGGCAACCTGAATCTCATTAATTCGCACAGAAAAATCAGCTTCCTGTCCTGCAAGGGAAATGGCTTGGTAATTTTCAGGAAATTTCAACTTAAAGTTCTTTGCTTCTCCCTTTTTCATACCAGTTAATTGATCTTCAAAACCATTAATAAATGTGCCAGACCCTAAATTAACGGCAAAATTTTTGCTACTTCCACCCTGAAAGAGCTTATTCCTAATCCGCCCTTCAAAATCAATTATCAATTTATCCCCATCTTTCGCTTGGTAAGAAGCATAATCAACAGAGGCAAAATTGGGGAACTTTGTTTTGATAGAATCAATAAATTCTTTTATATCTTCCTCTTCAATCCTTGCTTCAATTTTCTTTAAGTTTATTTTGTCAAGATCTATCATCGGTACTTCAGGCATCGACTCAAAAGATAGCTTGTATACAAAATTGCCCTCCTCATTTTCTTTGCCCAGATCTGGTAATGATATAACATCAACCTTAGGATAAATGTGAGACTTGACTTCAATTTTTTTCATCAAATCACTTGAGCAATAATCAATTGTATTATTTATCACATATTCCAAAGCCTCGTTTTTATAATTTGCAACAACAAGGTCATAGGGCATCTTTCCAGCCCTAAATCCAGGTGATTTTGCATTTTCTGCTATCTCTTGCAACCTGGAATTTACCTTTTGTTTTATATAATCACTACCAACTATGATTTCATACTCATACTTTAGTTTATCTATACTAAGCTCTTTGTAGGCATATACGCTACTTACTTCGACTGTATTTTGAGGTATATTATTAGACATCATAATTCATTTATTAACATTTTAATTCATATCTTAATAGAGTCATTTTACCAGAATTTAAGTTAAACACAATCCTTAAGAACAGGTTTTTACACAAACAAAAGTGTATTTAGTGATTATAAATTTTCCCTTAAAACCTAAGTTACATGACTTTAAAGTGCGGACAGAGGGACTTGAACCCCCACGAGCAAGCTCACCAGGACCTAAACCTGGCACGTCTACCAATTCCGCCATATCCGCAAGAAATTTTCAGTACCCTATTATAGGTATTCCATTAAAAATATTCAAGGTTTAAAGTCTTACTTAATTTATGGTATTTACACAATCAAAAAAGCTTATTAACATTTCTTAATGAAAGCTCTAAACCATGAAAATCAATAATGAGATTAATAACAAGCTTCTTACTCGCAATTTTTTTGATTACACAAAGTGGTTGCACAACCCTTATAATAGGTGGTGTGGTGGCTACAGCGACAGCAACAGCAATAACAATGCAGGACAAATCCTTGGGAAATATCATTGATGATACGACTATGGTCATCAGAATTAATAAGGGGCTCTTAAAACATGGGCTATTTTCATCCATAAAGGTTAAAGTAAGTGAAGGAAGAGTATTGCTCATTGGAAGTGTTGACACTCCTGAAAAACAACTTACAGCAGAAAAAATAGCTTGGCAGCAAAAAGAAATTAAAGAAGTGATAAATGAAATAAGAGTAATACCAATTCAAATGGCTTCCATGCTAGACACCACTGTAGATGGCATGATAACAGCGGAAATAAGAACAAGACTCCTGGGAAAAAGAAATATTAAGTCAATTAATTATAGCGTTAATACGGTTGATAGAGTTGTTTATTTGACGGGTATAGCCCAAAATAAAGCGGAATTAAAAGCTGTAATAGCAATTGCAAGAAAAGTAAAGGGAGTAAAACAAGTTGTAAGTTATGTACGATACAGGTACAGTAAGTTACGCCATTAGGCAAAAATCGCTTTCAAATTATAACATTTGTACAGTTGTGACAATAGGTAGAGAACATAAATGAAAATTGCCTTTCAGATGGATGAAAATATAAATTTTGAAACTGACACTACATTCGTGCTAATAAAGGAAGCACAAAGGAGGAAGCACGAAATTTTTGTCTATGCTCCTAACAATTTAGCACTAAAGCTAAACCATCCAATTGCTCTGGCTCAGAAAGTCAGCGTTGATGATTTTAGTTTTATCTCTAAAGAGGATGTAGCAATCAACTTGAATGAAATGGACATCATATTTATCAGACAGGATCCACCCTTTGATATGCGTTATATTACAACAACATATATCTTAGAAAAAACCAGCGCATTGGTAATTAACAATCCAACAGAAATAAGAAATTGTCCTGAAAAATTGATAACTTCATTATTTCCAGAGCTAATTCCGCCAACTTTGATTACTGAAAATATATCAATGATTAGAGATTTCTACTACAACTATCAAGATATTATTCTGAAGCCATTGTATAGTTATGGAGGAAACGATGTGATAAGAATACAAGATGAGAATAGTATTCAAGTAGTAGTGGATCTCATGATAGCAAAATACGAATGCCCTGTGATTGCACAATCATTTTGTAAAAACATAGATAAAGATAAAAGAATATTGCTACTTTATGGTCAAGCAATTGGTGTAATGAAACGAATTCCAAAAATCAGTGGAGAGATCAGAACAAACATGCGACTTGGAGCAAGTTTTGAGCCCGCTCAAATGAACGATAGAAACAATGAAATATGTAACAAAATTGGTCCTGAATTAAAGAAAAGAGGGCTAATATTTGTTGGTATTGATATTATAGATGACTTCCTGCTCGAAATTAACACAACTTCACCCACGGGAGTAGTTCATATCAATAAATTGTATAATATATCGCTAGAAAAAGATCTTTGGGATGTGTTTGAAGAAAAAGCAAGCAGCCATCAACTAAACCTGTGAACAATCACCTTAACAAACTCAGTAGTCCCATTCTTTATCCCTGTTTTTTCTGTACTATTGGTCATATCACGCAATTTTTGAGAATTATTTAATAGATCAAATAGTACCTCTGTTAGATTTTTTTTTGCTTCACTATTCTGCTTAACTATTATAGCTGCTCTCGAGTCTTCAATATATTTTGCGTTATAAAATTGGTGATTATCTTTTGAGTAAGGGTAAGGAATATATATAGCAGAACGCCTAGCAAGAGTGATCTCTGCTATTGAAGTTGCTCCTGCTCTGCTAATTACCAAGTGAGCATTGGCCAGTCTATTCTCCATATCATCAAAAAATTCACTCAATTCACAATCGATCTTTTCACTTTTGTATAGACTTTTGACCTTGTTTACATTTTTCTTCGTACATTGCTGCGTCACTCTAATTTTCTTTTTCATTTTAATAGGTAAATCACAAATTACGCTGCTTACTACATCATCAAAAAAATTTGCACCTTGGCTGCCTGCTATGACCAATATATTTAGGATTTTCTCAGTGCTAGAATGGCTCTGTGCTTTTATATCAACAAAATTTCCTGTAAAAATACATTTATTGCCCTCTGCATATTTAGTCTCCGGAAAGCTGGTTGCAATTAATTTTGCACTCTTGAAAAAGAATCTATTTACTCTCCCTAAAACTGTGTTTTGTTCATGTAAAATTATAGGTATAGAAAGAACTCTTGCTGCAAGAAGAGTTGGAAAAGAAGCATAGCTACCAAAACCAATGACCGATTTTGGTTTTAATTTTCTTACTTGATACAGTGCTAACATAGAGCTGTATATCAAGAAAAGGAAAAACTTAAATTTGTTGCTGCTTGGTCTACGTAATGGTAAGGTGTAGCTTTCTATGTCGGTATTTTTATTTGTTTTTTTATCAGTGAATAATATGCAATTGTATCCTTGTGTCTTTAGTGCTTTTGCTAAAGCTATGGCCGGAAAGATATGCCCACCTGTGCCACCTGTTGCTAAAATAATATCCATCTGTAAATAATAAATCCTAGATTGTTAACTGTTATTTAACAATTTGCACGTAGAATTTTGTTAAGCGTTATGATAGTTGAGTTTAAAATGCCTAAAGGTAATAGTAAAAAAGAACCTAATGAGAAAAATAAACCTCAAGAACAAAGAGAAGGCAGAAGCGGAGGTTTTTTAGAACTGCTAAAAAATATAGTAAAAATTCTTTTCAATTCGGTCGTTGACCTACCTGAGCACGAGCAGCATAATAAAATGAAAAGCACTAATCTACAACAAGGTTTGGATACTAAAGGAAAAGGCCCAGAAGATCTTCATCCAAAGGCAAAGCTTGAAGTTAAAGAAGCAGCTAAGGGATTGAAAGAAGAGTTACAGAATTCTGATGCTGGTGGTAATCAATCTATTGAAACTAAAGTGCCTAATCAAACTACTACTCAAGACATTGACAACTCTAAAACGATGGAACGTTAGTTCAACTATTTAACATCTGCAGCAAGCACTGATTCATGTATCATCTCTGAAATGGTTGGATGAGGAAAAATCGTAGATTTTATGTCGAAGTCTGTTCCTTCTAGTTGCTTTGCAAGAGCAAAATTGCTAATTAACTCCGTTACTTCTGCACCTATCATGTGGCTACCCAGAATTTCTCCGTTTTTTTTATCTATAATCGTTTTCACTAACCCTTCAGTTTCACTGAGTGCAACAGACTTACCATTAAAGTTAGAGTGAAATTTTCCTATTTTTATATCATACCCACCTTTTATTGCCTGTTCCTCAGTAAGGCCGATGCTCGCTATTTGTGGATGAGAATAAGTGCAATTTGGTATGCATTCTTTTTTTAACGCATGAGCATTTTTACCAGCAATCTTTTCAATGCAGATCACGGCTTCATGGCTCGCTTTATGTGCTAAACATGGTGGGCCAGCTACATCACCTATTGCATACACATTTGATTCACTAGTTTCATACCATTCATTCGTTTCAATAAAGCCAGAAGGGCTTAATTTAATTTTTGTATTTTCTAAACCTATATTTTCAATATTTGCTTGAATTCCAACCGCAACAATCACCCTCTCAAATTCTTTGCTCTCACCACTACTTAGTAGCACTTGAGCAGAGTCTTTACTTTTAGTAAGAGCTTTTACGCTACTGCTTGTATATATTTCTATCCCCTGTTTTGTGAATATTTCTTGTGCTAAATCTGAAATGTCCTTATCCTCCAGCGGCAAAATAGTGCTCTTTATCTCTATGATTGTTACATCAACACCCAAAGTACTATAAAAACTTGCAAATTCTATTCCAATTGCACCAGACCCTATAATTAGTAGCGATTTTGGTAATCTCTCTGGAGTCATAGCATGCTGCGCATTCCATATTAAATCTCCATCTGCCTCTATTCCAGGCAGATTCCGTGCCCTCACGCCTGTTGCTAAAATGATATGCTTGGAAACAATTTCTTGTTCTTCCTTATCGCTAACGACTTTTATAGTACCATTGCCTGCAAGTTTACCAAAACCTTGATGAACTTTGATATTATTTTTTTTCATCAAATATGCAACACCGCTTGACAATTTATCAACAACGTTTCTTGAGTATTTCACTATTGATTGTATATCAAAATTCGCTCCCTTTACTTCTATACCAAACTCTTTTGATCTTTTTATTAGCCTATAAACCTCAGATGCTCTAAGCAGTGATTTTGTTGGTATACATCCCCAATTTAAGCATATACCGCCTAAATTTTTTTCTTTTTCCACAATTGCAGTTTTAAACCCAAGCTGTGCCGCCCTAATTGCCGCTATATAACCACCAGGACCGCTACCTATAACCGTAATATCATACTCATTCATCAGTTTTCTTCGTATTCAAAAAGATTATATATAACAGATGGAACCCATACAATCAATGGTCTGTCATCTACCGTCTTAAGAGTCAAGATAAAAGTTGTTATTTTTTATCATGGCATTTAAACAAACGATAATTTTTCTCATGACAGCAACTAATGCAACCTTAGCAGCTTTGCCAGAATCAACCAAACGCTGATAAAACGCTTTCATTTTTCTGTTGTGGCGCATAGCAACAAGAGCTGACATGTATAGTGCTTTCCTTGCGTAAAACCTGCCTCCTTTGATTTGAGCTTTGCCAACTTTTCTTCCACTTTCACTAGTTTTAGGTGCAACTCCAACTAAGCATGCAATTTCTCTATTCTCTAATCTACCAAGCTCAGGCACCTCTGTCAGTAGAACGCTCGCCGTCTTTGATCCAATACCTTTATAGCTGATTAAGAGCTCATTTTTTCCTTTCAATTCAGCTATTGCGTCTTCTATGTCTTGCCTAATTTCTTTCAATTGTTTT
>NZ_AWUH01000130.1:0-7074 GCF_000689175.1 Wolbachia endosymbiont of Glossina morsitans morsitans
GCTACAATTCAGTTTATATCGTATTTGTTATTATCTGTTGGATTAATAGGGTTATTAACATATGTTGTTATCTATAACGAAAAGACTTATAATAAAAACCAAATTGCGATTCTATTAATTTACAGATTACTGGAATTCAAAAAAAGGAAGTTGTTCTAAATAAAAACCTAGATTTATGGAAAAAAATTTCTTCTTCAAATTTACATAGTAGCAGATACATTGCAAATTTAAATTTCGAGCTTAGCAAGTTATATAAAAAGTACTATATATTAAAACCTGAAATATCAATTTCTATACCCGAAGAAGTTGAGCTCCACAACAAAAGTGAACGCACAAAAGTAATAAAAAGTGAAGTGGTCTTAAGGAAGTTGAATTTAAGCTCAATCAGCGATAAGCATATTTTTTTATTTCTACAGTCTATTCCAAATCTGCCCGGTTATGTTATGATCAAATCTCTTATTTTAAATAAGCAGAGAAATATTGATGAATGCTGAATGAAACTATGAATCAGATTTTGAATGGTAATATGATAGAGATAGTGAGAGCTAATATAGTCTTTGATTGGTATACTATATTAAGTAGATAAGGTGATGAACATAAAGCTGTTTTTTATTTTTACGCTACTCATTTCCAATGTTAATGCATATTGCAGTTGTGGAGATATCATAGAAAGCATAGAAATTTGTAAGGAGTATTCTTGCCGACAATATATTGGCAATGAAGATTTTATTGAGCATAAAATATTAGGATTAAATAGTGGAAATTTATGCGTATATATAGAAAAACAAGGTAATGATGAAATGGTTTGTCATCATTCTCAGTATGGAATGATGATAGAAAAAAGATATTTTGAAAGTATTCTTAAAGTTGGCAATCAAGAAATCGACGATTTTATTGATATAGCAAATTTGCGTGCAAAAGAGTGTTTCTTTATCAACAATCAAAAACTAAGCTATACAGATCGGGACGATATAATAAGAGAAGCAGTGGAAAGTGACTTTGACGTTTTGTCACAATATAGTAACGTAAAAAGCATTTTTTTTGATGAAGAGCCAGTTAATAGAATGGTCAATGAAATGGAAAAGTTCAATTTACGATCTTCAAGAGCTGTAAAAGAGGAGGTATCAGATAATTTCAACGGTAAGGTAGTGAGTTTAGACTCAATTTTATATCTTTCTCCCGATACATGGAAAATATGGGTAAATGGAAAACTGTTTATAAATACTCAGGATTTAAAAGTGCACTCAGTCACTGAAAATTATGTAACTTTTGTATGGACCGTAGATCAAAAAGCAATAAAAAAGCATGCGAATGATTCTCAAAATGTATATTTTGGATATAGGAGTATTATGTTTACGCTTTATCCAAAACAAAAATTTGACTTGGATGGCTTATCTATTAAATAACTTAAATATATATGCGCTTGTAGCTCAGTTGGATAGAGCGTTGCCCTCCGGAGGCAAAGGCCGTGGGTTCGAATCCCTCCAAGACCGTCACTTTTAATTAAATTTGACAATAGTATTTTCACATAAGATAATAAAAGGATTTATTTAGAGCATAATTATGTCTGGTGGTACCATAAACAAAGTCATACTAGTTGGTAATTTAGGAAAAGATCCTGAAATTAGGACTACACAAAATGGAAAAGAAATGGCAAGTTTTTCAATAGCCACGTCTGAAAGTTGGACTGACAAACTTTCCGGTATGCGCTCTGAAAAGACAGAGTGGCATAATATCGTAATTTTTAGTGAAGGATTAGTAAAAATCGTCAAAGATTTTGCACGCAAAGGCAGTAAAGTTTATGTTGAAGGTTCTTTGAGAACTAGAAAATGGACTGACCAAAACGGTGGTGAAAGATACACAACAGAGGTGGTTCTGTATAATTTTAATAGCGCTCTTACTCTCTTGGATTCACGAAATAGTGCGCCAAATTCTGATTACAAGCCAAGTGAATACAAACAAGGTGAAACAGAACAAAAAGATAAACACGAAAGTTTTGACAACGATATAAAAGATGAACTACTCGACGATGAAATACCATTTTAACAATTTAAATTGAAATCTACATTTTTATGGACTGCTTGTGTTATTCCTTTTAATTGCAATGGGGATAGCATAGATTATAGCAGTTTGCAGCGTTTACTGACAATGCAAGTTAAAGCTGAAAATGGCGTAGTGTTGCTAGGTAGCACAGGTGAGAGCCTATCGCTTACTGATTCTGAAAAGCGTACATTAGTTGAATTCGTATGTAAGCTAAAATTAAATACGAAAATTATAATTGGCGTACCAGGAGTGAATCTATATCAGACTCTTGAATGGCTTGATTTTTGCAAGGTTATGCCTATTCATGGCTATCTAATGACAACTCCCATTTATGCAAAGCCCGGAATTATGGGGCAGACTTTATGGTTTGAAAAGCTGCTTGAGAAAGCACATGTGCCGGTTATGTTTTACAATATTCCATCAAGAGCAGGAGTGAGTCTTCACGCTGAAACTGTACGCAACTTATCCAGCCACGAAAAATTTTGGGCTATCAAAGATTCAAGTGGCACTGTTGATACTTTAGCTCAGTATAAGAAAGTTGCACCAAATATTGAGGTCTTTTGCGGAGATGATAATATGATATCTGATATGGCCGCTTATGGTGCAGCTGGCCTGGTTTCCGTTGCTGCCAATGTTTGGCCACGCATAGCGCATGAATACGTTAAGAAGTGCCTCAATGGCAGGAACCCTCAGGCAGATATCTGGCAACAGGCTTGCGAAGCGTTATTTATTGCCAGCAACCCAATACCCACTAAAGCACTTTTGCATGATATTGGGCTCATAGAACATCAAACTGTCCGCCTACCACTCAGCACAGAAGACTTGCCTTCTGTTGAAAAATTGAGGCAAGTCAATAAAATGATTCTTGGATGGAAAGAATTGGCTACTCTCTAAATAGTCTTGCAACTTTGATTTAATATACAACCCAAGTGTCATTTGAACACTCCCAAACTTATCACTTTATGCCACTGGTCTTCATCTAAAATTTCTACACCTAATTCCACTGCCTTTTTATATTTGGATCCTGGTTTTTCTCCTGCAATTAGGTAGTCAGTTTTAGCAGAAAGATGTGAGCTGACCTTTGCTCCTAGAGTTTTGGCCCTTACTTTTGCCTCTCCTCTACTCATAGCAAGTAGCTTACCAGTAAACACTATAATTTTATTATTTAAAACAGAGTTACTAGAGTTGGAGCTCACAGGAAGAATTTGAAGACAAGCAGTAAGATCATTTAACATTTTGATGTTATGTTCCTTAGAAAAAAATGATTCCAAAGATTCAGCCACTTTTTTTCCTATGCCGTCTATACCCACTAGCTCAGTATTATCTGATGACAGTTCAATCATCGAATTATACCAATTATCATAAGAAACATAATAATCTGCAAGCAATTCTGCTGCAACTTGGCCAATAAATCTAATACCTAAAGAAAATATAAACCTATCTAGAGTTATTACCCTTCTGCTTTGTATAGCATTTAATAAATGAGCTATTGATTTCTTGCCCCAACCAGACTGTTCTTCCAGATTAAATTCATCCAATCTTTCTTCTAAAGTAAAAATATCGGGAATTTGTTTTATCAGACCAAGGTCGTAAAAAAACTCTATCTGCTTATCACCAAGGCCAACAATGTCAAATGCATCTTTCGATATAAAATGCTTTAGTTTTTCTATTATTTGAGCTTTACAGGCAAATTCCTCAGGACATCTTACTGCAGCCTCTCCCTCAACCTGACGTACTTTACTACCACATTCAGGGCATACTTCAGGAAACACAAATTCAGGTGTATTTGGAAGACGAGAATCTCTGCTTACTTCAAAGATCTGGGGAATTACATCCCCTGCCCTTTTGATTGTTACAATATCTCCCTCTCTTATGTCTTTACGTTTTATCTCATCTTGGTTATGCAGACTTGCTCTACTAACTAGCACCCCACCAATATTGACTGGCACTAAATCTGCAACTGGAGTTAAAACCCCTGTTCTGCCCACCTGTATAAATATCTTATTTAACTTTGTTTTTGCATAAACCGCAGAAAACTTGTATGCAAGTGCTGAGCGCGGTGCTTTGTGAGTATTCCCTAGACGATTTTGTAGTACCAAATCATTTACTTTATAGACTATTCCATCAATATCATAATCCAAGTTATAGCGACAGTTATAGACTTCGTTATAGAACTTCAGCATTCCATCCAAACTACTCGTTAAGGACTGATGCTCATTTACGCAAAAACCAAGTGCCTCAAGCCTATTTAGTATTTCACTTTGACTTTTCTCTGCTCCACCAATCAAAGAATAAGCAAAATATCTAAGAGGTCTGCTTGCTGTAATGTTTGCATCCAATTGCTTTAGAGAACCAGCGGCTGCATTTCGAGGATTGGCAAATTCATCGTTTTCATTTAACTTTAAAAAGTCGCTGTTACTGATGTATATTTCACCTCTTACTTCTAGTCTTCCTTGCACACCTTGCAAAAACTTAGGAAAGCCTTTTATTGTTGCAACATTGTGAGTGACATCTTCCCCTACAAAACCATCACCTCGAGTTGCAGCTTTAACAAATCTTCCATCCTCATAAATTGCAGAAAACGACAACCCATCAATTTTTGGTTCACATAATATCTCTATTTTGTCCTCAATTAAAAACCTCTTTATTTTAGACAAAAATTTCTCTACACCTTGTTCATCATAAGTATTCTCAAGGGAAAGCATAGGTTCTTGATGTTCCACCTTAGAAAACCTCTCATCAGGTGGAGCACCAACACTATCTTGTGTTGCATAAGCTTCTGGAAGTTGTGCCTCTATTTCAGCTAACTTTTTCTTCAGTTCATCATATTCAGCATCACTTATTTCTGGCTTATTTTTTTGGTGATACAAAACATTATGATAATTTATTTGATCTTGCAGTTTTTCTCTCATCTTTTTTAAGGTAGTCATGATACCAATATAATGCTACATTAGCCTTTGTCGTCAAGTTGTGAATTTTCTTGAATTTATCATATGTCTTAATCCATCAAATATCAAAGGTGCCACAATGCTATAGCCATACTTATTCTTCTCTTGCTCAATTGTATTAGCAGATCTCACTTGCTTTAGCCATATGTTTATATAAAATTAAAATAAATTAGAGTAAACAATATTGCTATTTAAATGCTAACAAGATTCGCTCCAAGCCCAACTGGCTACCTCCACGTAGGAAACATACGAACTGCTTTGGTTTGTTGGATGTACACGCGTAATCAAAATGGAAAATTTTTACTCCGTTTTGATGATACTGACCTTCAGCGTTCAGATGTCAAATATATAAATGATATCGTAGAAGACCTAAAATGGATTGGCATAGATTGGGATGCAAGTTTTAAGCAATCAGAGCGCTTTGAGCGTTATAACGAGGTGTTTTTGCAGTTAATAAAAGAAGGGCATATTTATGCATGCTATGAAACAAGAGAAGAGTTAGACATTAAACGAAAATTGCAGTTAAAACAAGGACTTCTCCCTGTATATGACAGAAGCGCGTTACTTCTAACTGAGCAAGAGAAAGTTAGTTATGAGCAAGAAGGAAGAAGACCGCATTTTAGATTTAAGTTGGATAGAAATGAAGTTGTTAAATGGAATGATGAAGTTAAAGGTGAAATAAATATTGCAACCAGTAGCATAAGTGACCCTGTGGTAAAAAGAGAAGATGGAATTTACACATACATGTTACCTTCTGTTATTGATGATGTTGACTTTAATGTAACCCATGTTGTACGCGGGGAAGATCATGTAACTAATACCGCAGTTCAGCTCCAAATGATTAAAGCATTAAAAGCGAAAATCCCTACATTTGCTCACCTTTCTCTGCTACATTTTGATGATAGCAAAATATCCAAGCGAACCGGCATGCTGGACATTAAATCTATAAAAGAAGATGAAGTTGAACCGATGGCACTAGTTAGTTATTTAGTGAAGCTCGGAACATCCAATCCAATTGAAGCTTGCGCCTGTATGCAATCTTTGATTGATTCATTTGACATTAAAAAATTTAGCTCAGCATGTACGCAATTTAGCTTGAGTGAAGCATACAAGCTAAATTGCAAAGTGCTGCAACAAATGCCATTTGAAATTATACAAGAACGTTTAAATCAAATTGGAGTGGACTCCTCAGAGTTTTGGTATTTTATAAAGAACAATATAGAAAGGTTTTCTGAGGTGGCCAAGTGGTGGAAAATATGCAAATCCGATATAGAGCCTGTGATTCTTGATAAGGAGCTTATAAAAATTGCGTTCAATGCATTGCCCCAAGGTGATTGTAATGAAAACACGTTGTCAGAATGGGTCAAAACTATTCGACAAACAGTGGATATAAAGGCAAAAAACCTATTTACGCAGTTGCGTTCAGCTTTAACAGGAACAGAAACAGGACCAGAGCTCGCTAAACTGTTAATTTTTATCGGCAAAGAAAATATCATTGCAAGGTTAAAAGAAAAGTGAAAACTAAAGAATTATGGCTAATGCAATCCCTACGTCATACCGCGATTCATTCGCGGTATCCCTTAGCCGCTAACAAGCAGCGGGATGACGGTTGTCGTTTAGCCATAAACATTAAGAAATTTACCAAATGAAAAAAAAGGACAAAAGAAGCCCCGTGGTTATTATCCGCTTTAAAATATTGGCGTTTTTTATGTTTTAAACGCTTGACAAGCGAGATTCAGCCGCTTTTAATTGCAACCAACTTACGCTGCAAATGTTTAAGAAATTTACTAAGCAGAAAAAAGACAAAGAATTCCCGAGTTAGCTAGTCTTTTACTATCTCTGTCGAGTATTGGCATTTTTTGATGTCTTGTAACGCTTTATAAGCGCGTTCAGCTTATTTAGATAAAAATCTAGATGTAGATGAAGTTTTGTAAAGACATACAGTATCTATATACTGCAAAAAATTGAACATAAGACGCCGGTACATTAAGTAATCCTTACCTTTTAATCTGCAGATTGGCGAAAGCAAACACAATAGCTCCGCTATCGTGATAAGTGGGCTGGCGAGGGGTGTCTAAGTAAG
>NZ_AWUH01000131.1:0-10275 GCF_000689175.1 Wolbachia endosymbiont of Glossina morsitans morsitans
CGATGTACAACGTCCACAAGCAGAGACTTACCACGCTTATGGAATGCAGAATCAACAAGTACAAGAGATCAAAAGCGTATTTTGCGACTTCTAATCAAGGATATCACTGTTGAAAGACTACGTAATGAGCAAAAAGCAGTGCTACATATACGTTGGCAAACAAATGCTACGGAGGATCTAGAAGTACAATTACCACAAAAATCTTATGACAGGTGGCGACATTCTAAGGATATAGTTGATCGGATAAGAGAGTTATCAACAACATTGACTGATGAGCAAATTATTAATTTATTCAATCAAGAGGGACTTATAACAAATAAAGGTAATCCATTTACTATAAAGAGTATAAAAGGAATTCGATTTATATATAAGATTCCAGCACTATGTAATCAAAAATCTGAGGAAGAGTTATCAGTGAAACAAGTTGCAGAAAAAATTCAACGTCAGTTGAATGGTGTAGTACGTAATTGGATTGAACGTAAGTTTATTGATGCACTACGTATTGGTCCAAAAACATGGATATCCATAAGTCTAGAACAAGAACTAGAGTTAAAAAAGTATATTGATAACTCTTCTAAAATTGCAACTGCAAGACTAAAATCACAAAAACAAACTTAAGGAGGTGTATTATGAAGTCATTGTGCAACAATTATGAAATATCTAGAACGGGAAGTGGCTTATACACCACTTGCTTATGCTATACTACGTAAAGATAGTATAGCTGTTGAAAAAGTGTTAAGAGTAGCTAAAGAAAAAGGTATTCTGAGAGATATTCTTGACGCAACAACAACTATAAAACATTTAGATAGCCGGGAAGTGACTTACACACCACTTGCTTTTGCTATGTTCCGGAAGGATAGCAAAATTATTAAAGAAATTCTAGTAGCAGACTGAAGAGAACAGTATTCTGAAAGATATTCTTGACGCAACAACAACTATAAAATATCTAGATGGTCAAGAAGAAATTTACACACCGCTTACTTACGCCATATCATGTAAAAATAGCAAAACTATTGAAGAAATTTTAAAAGTCTCTAAAGAAAACGGTATTCTGAAAGATATTCTTGATGCAACAACAACTATAAAATGTCCAGATGGTCATGAAGAAACTTGCGCACCGCTTACTTATGCTATACTACGTAAAGATAGTATAGCTGTTGAGAAAATGTTAAGAGTAGCTAAAGAAAACGATATTCTGAAAGACATTCTTGACGCAACAACAACTATAAAACATTCAGATAGCTGGGAAGTAACTTACACACTACTTGCTTATACAATATCATGTAAAAGCAACGAAGCTTTTAATACAACAAGAGCTATAAATCAAGATGGTCAGGAAAAAACTCACATCCCATTTCCTACCGTTTCCGTACTTGATGAAAGAGAAACTGAATTAAAATTAAAAGAAAAAAGACAAAGTAGAAGAGATGAGGGATTAAATTTTAACAATGGTAGTAGTGACAAAAATGTTGAAATAAAAGCTAATGGGGATATCTTGTTGCAGCATAGTAGTGGAATTGAAAATGAAATAAATCATACTGCTGTACGTAATGATGTAAGGGGGGTAAAGCCTCTAATAGAAAGTAGAGTAAATGTTAAAGTACAGATATAAATGCAGTGATTGCAACTTCTGTGACACTTGAGTTGGTAGCTAGTAAAATAACATGTGTACTGTCAAAACCCACCACTAAATTGGAAGAAGTAGCTATAACATATTTTCAAGGTTTAGCACTATATTTGTGAAACTTAATTTATATGTGCTAAACAAGATGCTGATTAGTTTTATAGCTAACCCAAGAAAGGTTTCCCATTCGTCATACCGCCGCGGTATCTCTAGATCCCGCTAACAAGTAGCGGGATGACGATTGTCGTTTAGCCATAAATATTTAAGAAATTTACCAAATAAAAAAAAAGGCAAAAGAAGCCCTGGCGTTATTATCTGCTTTAAAATATTGGCGTTTTTTATGTTTTAAACGCTTGACAAGCAAGATTTAGCTGCTTTTAATTGCAACTAACCTATGCTGCAAATGTTTAAGAAATTTACTAAGCAGAAAAAAAGACAAAGAATCCCCGAGTTAGCTAGTCTTTTACTATCTCTGTCGAGTATTGGCATTTTTTGATGTCTTGTAACGCTTTATAAGCGCGTTCAGCTTATTTAGATAAAAATCTAGATGTAGATGAAGTTTTGTAAAGACATACAGTATCTATATACTGCAAAAAATTGAACATAAGACGCCGATACATTAAGTAATCCTTACCTTTTAATCTGCAGATTGGCGAAAGCAAACACAATAGCTTCACTATCATGATAAGGGCGCTGGCGAAGGGTGTCAAGTAAGTTTTTGTATTTTAATTTTAGAATTTTATAGGCTTTTGTTCTCATGAAAATTGTGTTCTCATGAGTAAATTAATGTTATCCTTTTTTGTTGATCTAAAGTTTCTTATGTTCATACACTTACGTGTTCATAGTGTTTATTCGCTGCTTGAAAGCTCGGTTAAAATTGAGGAGCTGATCGGCCTTTGTTTGCGAAATAAAATGCCAGCGGTTGCAATTACTGATTCAGGTAATATATTTGGTTCACTTGAGTTTGCGGAATATGCGGCAAGTAGGGGAATACAGCTAATAATAGGATGTAATATTATAGTTAAATATTCAGAACAAAATTTACCTATGTTATTGCTTGCAAAAAATGAGCAAGGGTACACTTATTTAGTCACTTTGGTGAGTGAGTCTTTTAGAAAGCGCAAGAATAACAGCGATATTCCTTACGTTGATTTTGATGAGCTATTGAATTTAAGTACGGGTCTGATCGCTTTAACCGGTGGATGTTTGGCTCAACTATTGTTGGGGCAAGATAAAGAAACGGTTGAAAAACTGCTTTCAGCATTCAATGGTCATTTATATGTTGAATTGCAGCGTCATGGGTTGAATAAAGAGCTAGAGCTTGAAGAAGCTTTGATAGACTTTGCTTATCAGCGCAATATACCACTAGTTGCAACGAACGATGTGTTTTTTCCAAATAGGTCTGACTATGAGGCTTATGATATATTAACGTGTATATCGGAGGGGAGTTATGCCCTGGAGAATAACAGAAAGAAGTTAACTACCGAGCATTACTTCAAGTCTGTGGCAGAAATGGAGGAGCTGTTCAGCGACATTCCCGAAGCAATTCATAACACTTTAGTGATAGCTAAGCGGTGCTCTTACATGCCAAGAGGCAGGCAGCCTATTTTGCCTAAATTTCCTTGTCGAGAAAATAAAACTGAGAATGAAGAACTGAAGGAGCAGGCAGTTGCAGGATTAGAATTCCGTATTGCGAATGAGACAGACATAGACCTTAAACAATACTACGATCGGCTGAATTACGAACTGAGTGTGATAACTTCGATGAACTACGCTGGCTACTTTTTGATAGTTTCTGATTTTATTCGTTGGAGCAAAGCAAATGGCATTCCAGTTGGTCCAGGAAGAGGCTCTGGTGCTGGATCAATTGTTGCTTGGGGCTTGCAGATTACAGACCTTGATCCAATAAAGTTTGGCCTAATATTTGAAAGATTTTTGAATCCTGATCGTGTATCGATGCCTGACTTTGATATCGATTTCTGCCAAGAGAAAAGGGACCTGGTTATTGATTATGTTCAGAAAAAGTACGGTTATGTTGCTCAAATAATCACTTTTGGTAAATTGCAGGCAAGGGCAGTATTGCGTGATGTTGGTAGAGTATTGCAAATGCCTTACTCTCAAGTGGATAAAATATCTAAAATGGTTCCATTTAATCCAGTAAATCCTGTAACTTTATCACAAGCGATAGAGTTTGATCAAAACCTGCAGAAAGAGCGGGATAGTGATGAGGTAATTGCAAAGCTTCTTGATATATCTCTTAAGCTTGAAGGAATATATCGTCACGTTTCAACTCATGCTGCTGGAATTGTAATATGTGATCAAAAGTTGGAAAATTTTGTTCCTGTGTACTACGATCCAAATTCGGCTCTGCCAATCACTCAATACAGCATGAAATATGTGGAGAAAGCTGGGCTAATAAAATTTGATTTTCTTGGACTTGGTACGCTAACGCTAATAGATCATGTGTGTCGTTTAATTAATCGTGATGGAAAAAAGATTGATATTTCTTCAGTTCCTTTGAATGACCAAAAAACCTATGAGATACTCTCAAGCGGTGATTCAATTGGAGTGTTTCAGCTTGAAAGTTCGGGAATGAGAGAAGCTTTAATTAAACTAAAACCGGACTGTATTGAGGATATTATCGCTTTAATTTCCCTTTATCGTCCAGGACCTATGGATAACATTCCAACTTACGTTGCAAGAAAGCATGGACTTGAGAAGCCAGATTATATTCATCCGTTACTTGAAGGAGTGTTAAAAGAAACATTTGGGGTAATAATTTACCAAGAACAAGTGATGGAAATAGCCCGTATTCTTTCCGGGTATAGCTTAGCGGAAGCAGATCTGCTAAGACGTGCCATGGGTAAGAAAATTAAGGAAGAGATGGATAAACAACGTGAACTTTTCATCCAAGGGGCAACGAAGAATGGCGTTGATTATGACAGGGCAAGTTATATCTTTGACCTTGTTGCAAAATTTGCTGGTTATGAGTTCAATAAATCTCATGCTGCAGCATATGCGGTTATATCTTATCAAACGGCTTACCTTAAAGCTAATTATCCATTAGAATTTTTTACAGCACTAATGAATCTGAATATTGATGATAGAGATAAACTGAATTTATTTTATCATGCAGCAAAGTTTAGTGGCGTTACCGTTCTTTCACCTGATATAAACAAGTCTCAAGCTGAATTCTCAATAGAGGATGAACACATACGTTATGGTATTGCTGCCTTGAGGAATGTTGGTTTTTCTATAGCGGAAGGAATAGTGAACGTACGTTCAAGCGCTTGTAAGGACATATGGGAATTCATTCAAAATTCAGGTCATATAATAAATAAGAGAGCGCTAGAAAGCCTGATTAAATCCGGAGCATTCGATAGCGTGCATAAGAACAGAAAGCAGCTATATGAGTCAATGGACACGCTGATTTACTTTGCAAATAAAAACAAACAGGATAGAGAATCAAGTCAAGCTGCTTTGTTTGGTAGTCTTGATGTCCTCAAACCGAAACTTGAGAATGTGGAAGATTTTGATGAAGAGGAAAAATTAGAACATGAGTTATTTTCACTAGGATTTTATTTAACTAATCATCCGCTTGAAAAATTTAGAACTTTTCTGGAAAAGTTAAATATTGGGTTTATCGGAGAAAATAGAACAGCAAAAACTGCTGGGGTAATATTAAATGCACGTATGAGAACTTCAGAGCGTGGAAGGTTTGTCATCCTCACACTTTCTGATCCCCATAACGTTTCTGAAATAGCATTCTATAATAATGAAATAATAGAAGAAAAAAGAGATTTATTTTCACCAGGAACATTTGTGATAATTGATCTTGAAGCTTCGGAAAATACAACAAGATTGGCAGGCAAAGATATATCTGAGTTTACAAAAAGAATCACTTCTACAATAAAAGAATTAGTTCTCACCACTGAGTGCACGGATTCGCAAAAAGCCGCTATGGAATTAAACACAATATTGAAAGATGAAGGCAGAACCAAAATAATGCTAAAACTTCTTCTCGAAAAACATAAAGTGAGCATCTTATTACCAGGTGCATACTCAATTGCTCCTCAAGTAATTTATGAAATATCTAATTTAAGCTGGATTAAAGGCGTAGAAATTAATACAAATAACTTGCTTATATAAAAAAGCTTTATATAATGAAATATTTAATCGGTATTAGAGGAAGATATAGTGAATCTTTATGAATTTACTTTTATAGCACAGCAAGGATTGTTACAGCAAGAAGTAGAGGAGATGGTCCAAGAGCTAGCTGTTTCATTGAAAAATATTAAAGCAGATATTATGTTCCAGCAAATCAGGGATATTCTGAAAAAAGGAAATGACAAGCTTACAAAACAAGAGTTAGAAGTGCGTGCTGAGGACATTAAAGAAAGTCTAGTTGCTTACTCTGATTTCTTGGAAGATCTTACAAAAATTTTATGGGTTGAATTAGAAGAAGATCTTTCAAATTTGAAAGAGGTGAAGTCGAAAATCGATAAAGAGTTGAAAGATGACCTAAAAGATTTAGGAATAACGCAAGATTTTACAAAATTTCTAGGAGGCAGTACTAAAAGTGCGTTTATCCATAACGCAGTAAATGCTTTGAAGAGAAATATTTCAGAAGATCTAATAAAGATTTTTCAAGATATTTTGAAAGATTTTAGAATAAACGGTCCAACTCAATCGAGCAAAGCGTTGGAAATGCTTTTGAAAAACATTGAAGCATCAGGATTAATCAAGTATGAACATTGGGGTCTTTTGGATTTTGCATACCACAAAAATAAAATGAAGAGCGGTCATTATTGTATAATGTGCATAAGTTCTACTGCAAGCATTCTGGATGAATTTATGCGTAGAATGAAACTTAATGAGAACGTTATTCGCCACTTTCCTGTGCAGGTTGATAAAATTTTTGAAGGTAAATCTCATATGATGAATAAACAAATTGAGGAGCAAAGCGCATAATGATGAAAAGACGAAATAGTTTTAATAATTCTTACGTATCTGTAAATAATAGGACTGGCTTTAGGCGTTCTAAAGTTTGCCCTCTTGCTGCGTCTAAAGATGAAGACATAGATTATAAGAATATAGATTTATTATCCAAGTTTACCTCTGACTATGGTAGGATATTACCTAGAAGATTAACAGGCGTATGTGCAAAAAAACAAAGGAAGTTACGCTTAGCGATCATAAGGGCACGTTTTTTAGCTCTTATTCCTTACTGTACTAAAAAAGTTTAGGTAATTTATGTTGATAATTTTAAAGGAAAATGTAAGGACTTTAGGTAAGCTTGGTGAAGTTGTCAAAGTTAAGCCAGGTTATGCACGTAATTTTCTTTTTCCACAAAGAAAAGCGGTGAAAGCTACCAAGGAAAATTTAACAAAGCTAGAGGAGCAACGTTTATTACTGGAAGAAGAGAATATAAAAAGATTAAATGTAGCAAAAGAGCTTGCATTGTCACTACATGATAAGTTTGTGGTATTGATAAAGCAAGCTTCAGAGGATGGTAAAATTTTTGGTTCTGTAACAACACGTGAAATTGCGAAAATTTTACTACAAGAAGGACATGTGATAGATCACCGTAGTTTATCTTTTGGTGGAGTAAGCATCAAAAACTTGGGTGAATACCAAGTAAACGTAGAATTACATAGTGAAGTAGTAGTACCAATTACTATATACGTCGTAAAATCCGAAACAGATGCAAATGAGCTAAGGCAAGTAAAATTGCAAAATCAGAAGTCTGAGCAACAAGAGGCAGAGCAAGATGCGAATAAAGAAGCTACTGATGGTGATGATAGCTGATCAAAGATGATCTCTTGTTATAGTCGTAAAGAAATGTCTGCCATGGCTAAGCTGGTGTCATCCCAGTGCTCCCCTCATGTCATCCCAGTGCGTGACACTGGGATCCAGTTTATTTCGTCATGGACATTATTTTATGCTTCTAGAATCCGTTGTCCATTGAATAATTTGCAAATACTTTTATATCTGGATTCCAGTGTCACGCACTGGAATGACACCATTATTGGAATAAATCAAAAATGATTCCCCGCTATAGCAGAAAAGAAATGTCTTCCATTTGGGAGGAAAATAATAAATTTAATATATGGCTTAAAATAGAAAAATTAGCGTGTGAAGCTCAAGCAAAGTTAGGAGTGATTCCGAATAATATTGCTGAGAACCTCTCTGGTGCTATTGAATTTGATGTTGAATGTATCAACGAAATTGAATCCATTGTAAAACATGATGTTATAGCTTTTCTGACATATGTTGCTGAAAAAGCGGGAGTTGATGTTCGTTATCTTCATTATGGAATGACAAGTTCTGATGTTTTGGATACATGCCTTGCGGTGCAACTGAAAGAGTCCTGTGATATTTTGCTCGAGAATCTAAAAAATTTACTTGCAGCATTGAAAAAAAAAGCTGAGGACTATAAAGATATTGTTTGTGTTGGACGCAGTCACGGAATGCATGCAGAACCAACAACTCTTGGAATAAAATTTGCCAGATTTTATGCTGAATTTAAACGCAATTATCAGAGATTAATTAGCGCGCAAAAAGAGATCTCAATTTGTAAAATATCAGGTGCAGTGGGCAATTTTGCAAATGTTGATCCGTTTGTTGAAGAATATGTAGCGAAAGAAATAGGACTCATACCTGAAATCATATCGTCTCAAGTCATTCCTCGTGATAGACATGCTATGTTCTTTTCAGTTTTGGGAGTGATTGCAAGCTCAATAGAAAATGTTGCTGTTGAAATTCGTCATTTGCAAAGAACTGAAATCGGCGAAATTTCTGAGCATTTTTCCACTGGGCAGAAGGGAAGCTCTGCTATGCCACACAAATGTAATCCTATTTTAAGTGAAAATCTGACTGGACTCTCACGTTTAATACGCAGTTATGTTTTTCCTGCGTTAGAAAATGTTGCATTGTGGCACGAACGTGATATATCACACTCGTCTGTGGAAAGATGCATTGCTCCTGATGCTTGTATAACAATGGATTTTGCTTTAGTGCGATTAACAGATTTGATAGATAAATTGGTGATCAATAAGGAAAACATTGAAAAGAACTTAAATTCTTCAAAAGGTTTAGTTTTCTCACAGCGTGTATTGCTTGAGTTAGTAAATAGTGGTTTGGCGAGGGAAGAGGCGTATAAAATTGTTCAGAGCAATGCAATGAAAGTGAAACAAAACAACAGTGATTTTCTGGCCGAATTGAAACAAGATAAACCCTTACTTAAGGTTATTAACTCGGAAAAACTTGAATCTTTGTTTGATTTGAAGTATTATACGAAACATATAGATCGTGTGTATAATAAGGTTTTTAATTAGGCTGAGTAGCTCAGTTGGTAGAGCAGGAGGATCATAATCTCTTGGTCGGGGGTTCAAGTCCCTATGTTTAGCAAAGCAGTGCTATTGGTGAAACCAAGTGTCAGTTACTTGGAATGAGTTGTATATCCACTCAGGTGAGGAGACAATGGATAAGAGATTATGAAAAGGGTTTAGCTTTTGGCCTATGATCTCTTTAAATGACAGAATTTCACTACAAAACTTAACTTTCTTCTATGCAGTTAGCTAAGTCAAGAAAGGTGAATCTATCTCTTGTTGTAAACGCAAGATCGACCGCTTTACAATATTGTTCTTTATTCCAACTGAGGTGCTCTGGTAAGTGTGGAATTGATAGATCTTCAAATATTTTTTGCAGGTGTTTTGCAGGTAGTAAATTTTGCTTAATTAAACTGGAAATATTATGCCATTCTTTACAAATAATATCTTGGATTTTTTGCTGCATAATTTGCTTCTGTTCAAAAGTTCTTACAAATTCGATATTATCAAAGCACTGAGTTATATGTTTTACATCTAAAGTGGTCGGTTTGATAATCGGGTTTTGTATTGATAATATCTTTTCCTGCAAATTAGCCATGGTAATCGTCGTAACAGCAATTTTTTCGCCATGTAGTAAGGAATGATCTCTTGTTACCATTTCCATTGCGTGAGCTATCATATGCTCTCCTTGGCTTGCAGAATAGCTGCCTTTTGATATTACCATTCCAAGTCCTGAAATTAGTAGAACTTCCATAAGTAATAGGACCACTTTTCTACTTCTTTTAGTAAGCGCCGTATACTCTCTTAGCAAAATTTGCTCCAAATCGCGAACAAGTGTAAAAGGTAATTCATTGTATTCTGTGCCAAGCAACAAATGAGATAGTAGCCAGTCAGCCTGAACTGTTGAACGACAAATGAAATCTGCAAATCCGCTTAATGTGAGACGCAGTGGTGCATTGGCAAGTATGTCTATATCTATATATACTGCTCTTGGAAGATGTGCTTTGAACGATTTTTTATATCCATTTACTAATATTGAAGCATTTGCAGAGGTATATCCATTCATAGAAGCGGCTGTTGGGAACGATATATAATCTTTTTTCTCGAGGTAGCTTGCATATTTGCAGATATCGTTAACAGTGCCGCTACCAAATGCAACTATTAAGTCACTGTCTTTTGCTTTGTTTCTAACTAGATTTACGGTTTCAAGAGAGGCAGCTCTGCTTGGTGTCATGCAAGTAGCTGACACTGGGATCCAGGAAAACAACTTATGGATTCCAGTGTCACGCGCTGGGATGACAGGTGGAGCTGGAATAATTA
>NZ_AWUH01000132.1:0-2468 GCF_000689175.1 Wolbachia endosymbiont of Glossina morsitans morsitans
AATATCGTGGCTTACCTCATGCCTGAGAAAATTAGAAGAGAGATGTTTTTGAGTCTAGCAGGTGGTAGTGAAGAGCAATTAAAATCATCTGTTGATTTACTTGTAGAGTATTCTATGGTAAATGATGAAAAAGAGCAAGGCATGTTGAGTATTCATAGACTAGTTCAAGAAGTGACAAGATTAAATTTGAAAACAGAGCAAGACAGAGAGGAGAAAGTTCTGCGAGAAGCTCTAGAATTAATAAAAGAACCTTCTCTAAAAGAGGGAGACATTGCTAACGTTGCCTCGATTTTGAATTATGCAAGTAGACATGATAAATTAATTGCTGATCCAGGTTTTGATCGTACCTATGGAGAATATCAATATACTTCATTATGTCTACTTATTCGATTTAATCAAGGAGAAAAAGCAGTTAAACACCTGATCAACAATATAAGACGTATGAAATATCCAAGCATGCTAATTAGATTTGTTAATTCTGCTGACAATCTTGGCCATTCTCCTCTTAGGCTTGCTATTGAAAATGGTAACTTAAATATAGTAAAGTATCTTATAGAAAATGGAGCTGATTATGATTCTCTTAGTGAAAATGACATGACTCTTTTACATATTGCTGCTTCATGCGGTCAATTAGAGGTAGTAAAATACCTTGTAGCTGATAGAGGAGCTAATATTGAAGCTAAAGATAGTGATGGCATGACTCCTTTACATACTGCTGCTAGTAGGGGTAGTATAGAATTAGCAAAGTATTTTGTAACAAAGAGGTCTAATGTAAACGAGAAAAGCTATAAAGGGTATACACCGCTACATTTAGCTGCCGAAAGAGGTTTCTTAGATACAGTGAAGTATCTGATAAAAGAAGGTGCTGATTTAGGTGCAAAGGACCATAAAGGGTATACACCGCTACATTTAGCTGCCGAAAGAGGTTTCTTAGATATAGTGGAGTATCTGATAAACAAAGGTGCTAGTTATGATATTAAAGATTATCGAAACCTTACTCCTCTAGATTTAGCAGAGAAAGAACTAGCTCAAGATCCAGAAAACGATAATCTTATAAAGATCAAAGCTTTACTTTTTAATGTAAAAGATGAATCTAAATCTCAACACAGAGAAGAAGGGACTTCAGGGTCATTTTCAGCTAGGGAATGTCTGCCTAGTACAAGTAGTGGTATAAGAAGGAATAAAAGAAACGCTGAAAATGAATGTTTATTCGCATGGGAAGATGTAGATGAATTTAGTGAGAAGAAAAATGAGAACAGAGATTTTAGTAAAGTTGAAATAGATAGTGAAAAATTTGTTGATTACGTTAAAGACCTACCAGAGGAAAAGCGCTCTCAGCTAATTCAGCTAGCAGATGAGGCTAGAGTTAAAGGCAGATTTCAAGGCCTAGTTAATAGGCTGATCAGTAATCAAAAAATCATGAGTCATCTAACTGTAGTAGAAAGAATCTCTGGTATAGCAATGCATGGAATGATGGCTAAAAATGTATTAGCTGACTTTTTAAATGGAAATTACCAAGGTGTAGCAGTAAATGTTGGTTTTATAGCCGGTGGTCAAGGATTTGCTAAAATCGCTGAAGCTGCTTCTCTTAAAGGATTAAAATTAGTTACAGAAGGAAAGTTATTAGTTGGCAATTCTTTAAGAGCAGCATCTCCTTTTCTTGCTCGTGGTACTTCTGCCTTTGTTATCTATGATCTAGTAAATCAGGTAAAAGCATTTAAAAATGGTACTGATGAGGCATTGGTTGGCGTAATAGGAGATAGCATTTACCTAGGAGTTGATGCTGCAGAGATTGGCATAGAAGTTGCTGAAGCTTTTGAAGTGCTAGAAGGAGTATCATCTGTCACTGGTCCTATTGGAGCTGCGGTTGGGGCTGTAGTATTTTTTTGCACTGATATTCATATGGCAGTAAAGAGAGTTGATAAAATTGATCAGATTGTTCATCTCAAAGGAAACGAAAAATTTACTGAAGGGTTACGTGCATCTATGGGTATGCAACCTGAACAGTATATAGAAGAATTGATCGAAAAGAAACAGGTTAATAACCAACTAGTTAATCAAGGGCTTGAGTACTTAAAACAACATAGTGATATTCAAAGGTATGTTTTTCCCACTGGTGAGTTAGTTATAGATTCTGACCAAGAAGTATCACATAAGCCCCAAATGGATTTAAATAATCTAGCACTTCTTGGCAATACAGTAGATAATGTTATTTGGCATAGAGCAAGACCAGATAATTCAAATGTAGGTAAGTTATTCTGTCTTCCGACTGGTCCAATACGTTCTGAAGTTGGAGGTGAGAACGCTTATCTTTGTCATAATGCAATAGGTCTATTTTATATAGCTGATAGGACAGGAAATAGTACTTTAATTGCTTTGGGAAAAGGTCGAGATAGAGCAACAGGATTTAGGGATAGTCCTAATATTTTCTTAGTAGATGATGGAAATAAGGAGTTAACTGGAGGTGA
>NZ_AWUH01000133.1:0-5318 GCF_000689175.1 Wolbachia endosymbiont of Glossina morsitans morsitans
AGGCCAGTAGCATATTACGGTCTGTTCGGATTATTGTAAAAAGAGCTATAAATGCAGCTAACCTTAGCTATAAATGTTTAAGAAATTTACTAAACAGAAAAAAAAGGCAAAAGAAACCCTAGGGTAGCTAGTTATTCACTATCCATTTTTTAAGCTGGCGTTTTTTTATGTTTTAAACGCTTTATAAGCGCGTTTCAGCTTATGTAGGTAGAAGTTTGATAAAGACATAAAGTGCACATAGTGCAAAAAATTAAACATGAGACGCCAGATACGTGAGTTTTTTGCCATTTTATCTGCACAGAGAAGATAAATAAATAGCTTCAGTGTTTATGATAAGAGGGCTGGCGGAGTTTGTCAAGCAAGTTTTTTATTTCTAGCGGTTGTTGCCAAAAACTATACAAGAAGTCTATTGAAATTACGTATATCAATCGTTGTAAAATCACAAATTGCTCTGTAGAGCTATGCCCTGTAATAATTACTATACCATTTTGCTCAGAGCGTATTGAGATTAGGTTCAGCACTAATTCACACGTTGCACTATCAAGATTACAAAATGGTTCATCTATCAGCCAAACGTTTGCATTAGAAATCAAGAGGCGAGCAAGCGCAACTCTCCTTTTCCAGCCTGCAGAAAGTTCGCCATATCTACTATTAAATACAGGTTGCAACTGCAGGGAACAAATAGCTGCCATAATCAATTCTCTAGTATTTCGTATTCCTGCCCAGAATTCTACGTTTTGAGCAACAGTTAAGCTATCTTTACATGCATTCTTATGGCCTATATAGACCATAGAAGGTATATAGGATTTTGGATCATCATATATATCTTTTCCGCAGTGCCTTATATTGCCTGATACCGGCGGTAAAAGTCCAGATAAACTTCTAATTAAGCTGGTTTTACCACTACCATTTGGACCAGTGATTAGAATCTTTGATTTTAGCTCAGCTTTAAAACTGAGATTCTTAAATAGTACCTTATTATTACGAGCGCAGGATAAATTTTCACATTCAAGCATGGATTATCTGCCCTTTCCCTTATGTTTACCTTGAGTTGAAGCCTGAGCTTTAACAAACAGCTCCCAAAATCCTTTCTGTCCGCCTTCGCTATGTATCAATTGTGCAAAACGCTTCATTAAACCATTACCCATTATAACCATCTTTGTCCATTTACCTACAGGTTTTGCTATGTCAACTATTTCTGGATCTTCTTTATAAACTTGCACATCTTTTTGTTTCTCGCGTAGCATTTCCTGTTGCTTCAGCAACTCTTTTTGCTTGTTTTTTTGATACAATTCATTGAATTTTCTGTCTTCTTCCCACTCTTCTTTAAAAACTTTTCTAGGAAATATGATTTTTCTAATGCGATTTTTGTATATTTTTCTCAAAAAGAGAAATACTTTGACTATAGCAAGTAATGCTATACTATATATAATGATTTGTCCGAAAGACATTTTCTGTACTCAGCTTATTACAAAGCGCCACTTATATTATACCATAATTATAGAAATTGTGCAATTTTTGTGTGAGTAAAGACAGTATAAAAGTAATACTGCTCTATTTCGTAAATTGCACAAATATCCGACAAATGGGCTTGTATGTAGTAAGGTTTATTTCTATACTTCTTAAAGAATTTAGAAGTGAAACAAAAATGAACTGCTACAAGACTCACATGTGCAATGAATTAAGGAAGAATGATGTAGAAAAGGAAGTTACCCTTTCTGGATGGTTATACCGTAAGCGCGATCACGGCAACCTAATCTTTGTTGATTTAAGAGACTTCTATGGAATCACTCAACTAGTATTTAATAATGACAAAGACTTTTTTGATGAGATATCAAATTTAAAATTGGAGAGTGTAATTACTGCTACAGGAATAGTTGAAGCTAGAACTGAAGATACGGTAAACACCTCTATCGCAACCGGGGAAATTGAGGTTTTAGTTAGCAATTTGCACGTTGAATCGGAAGTCGAGTTCCACTGTGATGAAGAAATAGCGAAAGAAGAAAGAAGTATATTAGCGAGCATTGCTGGCGAACAAAAATACCCGGAAAATATGAGATTTAAATATCGTTTTCTTGATTTAAGGCGTGAAAAAGCCCGCAACAATATTATTCTGCGCTCACAAATTATTGCAGAACTCCGCAAGCTCATGATAAAGCAAGGGTTGTTGGAAATTCAAACTCCAATACTCACTGCTTCGTCCCCTGAAGGTGCACGTGATTATTTGGTGCCAAGCAGACTAAATCCTGGTAAATTCTATGCATTGCCGCAAGCTCCACAGATTTTTACGCAATTGTTCATGGTCTCAGGGTTTGATAAATATTTTCAAATTGCACCGTGTTTCCGTGACGAAGACGCAAGGGCTGACCGTTCTCCGGGAGAGTTTTATCAGCTAGATCTTGAAATGTCTTTTGTAACTCAAGAAGACATCTTTCAGATTATTGAGTCTACCTTATATAGAGTGTTTGCTAAATTTTCTCGTAAGTCTGTTGATAAAGATTTTCCACGTATTACATATAAAGGAGCAATGCTTAAATATGGTTCTGATAAGCGAGATCTGCGCAATCCACTATTAACCAGCGATGTTACAGAAATTTTTCGTGATTCAAGGTTCAATATTTTCAAAAGCAATATTGAGCGTGGTATGGTAGTGAGAGCCATCCCTGCACCTAAAACAGCAGAGGAACCACGCAGCTTCTTTGATAAAAAGATAGAACATGCGCAAAAAGAATTCGGTGCTAAGGGTCTCGGATATATAACGTTTGATAAAGATGGAACTGCGAAAGGCCCAATTGCTAAATTTCTTGATGAAAATAGGCTAAACCACATAAGAGAAGCAACAAACATAGAGCCAGGAGATAGTGTATTTTTTGCTTCTGACAAAGAGAATGAGGCGGCAAACATTGCAGGAAAAGTACGTACTCTTTTAGGGTCAGAACTCAGTCTTATAGATGATAATATCTTCAAGTTTTGTTGGATCATTGATTTTCCATATTTTGTATATGACGATAAAAGTAAAAAAATCGATTTCTTTAATAACCCATTCCCCATGCCACACGGTGGTCTGAAAGATTTAGAGGACAAAAATCCACTGGATATCCTTGCTTACCAATATGATCTTGTTTGCAATGGAATAGAACTGTCAAGTGGGGAAATTCGTAATAACAAACTGGATATCATGTATAAAGCTTTTGCCATTGCAGGTTATAGCCGGGGAGAAGTTGATACAAGATTCGGTGCACTTGTACGTGCATTCAGATTTGGTGTTCCTCCTCATGGTGGAATAGCACCAGGAGTTGATAGAATAGTTATGCTGCTTGCTGATGAGCCAAATATTCGTGAAGTAATCTGTTTTCCTATGAACCAGCAAGCTGAAGATGTTCTAATGGGTGCTCCTTCCAAGGTGGAGGATAAGCATTTACGTGAATTATCCTTGAAGGTTATTGAATGAAAAATTTTATAGCAAGGAGCACCGGTTAATGATATATTAGGTTATGTTAAATTGAAAGACCATGAATAATGTCCAAAAAGCAATACTATCGGGCATGATCTGTAACATGATTGTGTGGTATGAACTCACTCTTTTTGGAGTATTAACAGATACAATCATCAACGTTTTTTTCCCATCAGAAGATCATTATTTGAGTACACTCAAATTCCTTGGTGTTTTTGCAATTGGTTTTGCGTTTAGACCAATTGGTGCAGTAATTTTTGGTTATATGGGAGATAAGTATGGCAGAAGAAAGACCTTACTTACTTCAGTAATATTAATTTCAATATCATCCACAATTATGGGAATTATACCTGGGTATAAAGAAATAGGGTTGCTTTCACCTGTATTGCTTGTGTTTTGTAGAATAGTGCAAGGAATAACTGCAGTAGGTGAAACAAGCATTAATACAGCATTTACGATAGAGCATTCAAAAGATAAAAAAAATCTAGGTTTCTTAGGAAGTATGAAGCCCTTTAGCGGAGCCCTTGGAACGCTCTTATGCATAACAATGATATTTATCTGCAAAAGAGTTACAGGTAAGAACTATGAAATATGGGGATGGAAGTTGCTTTTTTATTTTTGCTTTTTTTTGGGGACAATAGGTTTTCTAACTAGGTACATATTAAAAGAAAGCTTAGCATATAAAACTAATAAGTACGCTAATAATTTAGCACATTCACCATTGTTAGAACTAGTAAGAAACTATAAAAGACCGCTTATTATTTCAATCAATCTGGGAATTGCTCAGAATGCAATTGTCTACGCAGCAATAATGTTTTATAATATATCAATAAAAGAGCTAGTTATTTTATCTATTAGTGTTAAAGATTTAATGAGGATAGTAATACAGGTTGTATTTGCAGCATCTGCGGTACTTTTTGCAATTTTATCTGATAAAGTTGGAAGAAAACGCGTAATGATTCCTGTACTGATTATGCTATCTCTGATTGGTACATGTGTATTACCATTATTATCTTCCGTTAACCACTATGTCGTAATAATAACTTACTTATTGATTACTATACCAGTAGGTGCATCTTTTGGAATATATGGCTCTGTTATTTGTGAACTGTTTCCAACAAAAGTAGGATGCACTGGCGTAAGCTTAGCAAATAATATATCTGCAGGAATTTTTGGTGGCCTTTCTCCATACATATGCATGTGGCTTATAGAAAAAACCGAAACAAAACTTGCAGCAGGCATTTATCTTACTGCCTGCGCATTAATTAGCCTAATATCTGTGCTTCAAATTAAAGCCAAAGACAGAAAAGTTGATTGGTGAAATCGTTTCAGTCGAAAAATAGCGCTTCAATGGATTTTTCGATGTGTTTAGTGATAGGAGCGGCGATAGTGATTTCTTTATTGTTTGGCAGTTTTAAAGATAAAGAATGCGAATGAAGGTGAATTTTATTTGCTATCCCATCAATAAAAGCTTTTTTACCACCATATTTACCGTCACCAAGAATAGGGCAATTTATATGAGCTAAATGTGCACGTAACTGATGGGTTCTGCCGGTAATTGGTTGTAATTTTAAATAAGCAACATTGTGTTTGGATTTTGCTATAATTGAAAAATGCGTAGTGGCATTCTGAGGTGAATTTTCATCAACGACCACTTTTTCTTGACCTGAAACATATTTTTTCACCAATGGATAGTCTATTGTTCCACTATCCTTGCTCGGTATGCCAGAAGTTAATGCTAAATAAGTTTTTTTTACTCTTCGTCCTTTAAAATTCTTCCATAAGGTATCTGGCAACATTAGCGTTGCGTGCGAATATTATCACTCCACTCGTATCTCTATCTAGCCTATGGACAATTTTAAAT
>NZ_AWUH01000134.1:0-1769 GCF_000689175.1 Wolbachia endosymbiont of Glossina morsitans morsitans
GATCAACTTACTACTTCAGAAAATTTTAGAAAAGATAATATAGTACATAAACAACCCGATATTTTAGATAGAAATGGAGTGGTAATAGCAACAAATGTGCCCACAACATCACTATATATAGATGCAACCAAAGTAAAGAATCCGGAAAGTATAGCAGCACAACTGTGTTCTACTTTGCATGACCTCGAATACAAGAACTTATATAGAGTACTTACTTCAGAAAAGAAATTTGCTTGGATAAAGCGGCACTTGACTCCAAAAGAATTACTAGCGATCAAAAACGCTGGTGTACCAGGAGTAAATTTTTATGACGACATAAAGCGTATATATCCTCACAGTAATTTATTTTCACACGTGCTTGGTTACACTGACATAGATGGCAACGGTATTGCAGGAGTTGAGGCATATATAAGTAAAAATAATGAGCAAGAAAAGCCCATAATACTATCCTTAGATACACGAGTGCAAAGCATAGTGCATGAAGAGCTAACTAAAGCTGTAAGCAGATATCAGGCACTTGGCGGAGTAGGAATTGTTTTAAATGTGAGAAATAGTGAAGTTATCTCGATGGTCAGCCTACCTGATTTTAATCCCAACTTACAGAATAAGGCAGAAGACGTACAAAAGTTTAATCGCGCCAGTCTTGGGGTATATGAGATGGGGTCGGTATTAAAATACTTTACAATAGCCGCAGCGCTTGATGCGAACGCTACAAAAACTAGCGATTTATATGACGTATCAACACCAATCACCATTGGAAAGTATAAAATTCAGGATTTTCATAAATCTAAAATTCCAAAAATTACTGTGCAAGATATATTTGTAAAATCATCCAACATTGGTGCAGCAAAAATTGCAGTCAAACTAGGTATTGAAAAACAGGTAGAATACTTTAAAGCTATGAAGCTATTTTCTCCTTTGAAAATAGAAATACCAGAAAAATCCACACCGATAATCCCGGATAAATGGAGTGAAAACACTTTAATAACAGCATCTTATGGTTATGGCATAGCTGTAACTCCTATACATCTTGCACAAACTGCAGCAGCATTAATCAACAATGGGATATTTCATAACGCAACCTTGATGTTGAATAAAAGAAGTATAGGAGAGCAAATTATCTCAAGAAGAACTTCCAGGGAAATGAGAAAATTATTACGTGCAGCAGTAACAGATGGCACTGGCAGAAAAGCAAAAATAAAGGCATATTCAATAGGAGGAAAAACTGGATCGGCGGAAAAAGTTGCAGATGGTAAATATAGCAAAGATGCAAACATAGCATCATTTATAGGAGTGCTAACTATGCTTGACCCAAGGTACATAGTGCTAATTGCTATTGATGAGCCTCAAGGAATGCACCATACCGGGGGAATAATTGCTGCGCCTATAGTAAAGAACATTATAAATAGAATAGCGCCTATACTAAATGTTACACCTGAGATGTAAAATTATGATTGCTTTACTACAACTTCAAATTTATCATCACCAAAATCCTTATTAATATACCAAGAACCATCATCTTTAGTTACAAATTCAAGACCTTTAAGGTCTTTTTTTATTGTCTTTCCATTTTGACCATCAATAGCGATATTAATATCGAATGTAATAATGTCTAGATTTATCATAGCTTCTTTCCCGCTGCACGAACTTAGACTGAACTTGCCTAACGTGAAATCATTAAAACTCACTTCCCCTGTATAGACATCACACTGACCGTCCACACAACACGTAGCTTCAATATAGAAAAGGTCTGACATATAAAACACCTT
>NZ_AWUH01000135.1:0-14005 GCF_000689175.1 Wolbachia endosymbiont of Glossina morsitans morsitans
CCGGTTACTATCAGAAAGCTATCATCAAACAAATTTATAGAAGAGATATGTCAAGGCCAATTTGAGGATCAAGATAATACCTTGTTTGAAGATTCTTTTCTTAACAAAATTAAAGAAGGAGATGTGGTAGAAGGTGTAATTACAAGAATAAACCCTAACGACGTTGTGGTTGATATTGGTTTAAAATCTGACGGGAGAATTCTGATCAAGGAACTCGGTTGTAATGATGAGGTCATTATTGGCTCGAAAATCAGAGTTTATGTGGAAAGAATTGAAGATTATCATGGTAATGTTGTTCTTAGTCGTGAAAAAGCAATTAGGGACGAAAAATGGAATAAGTTGGAAGAAGATACAGTTACAAGGGCTGAAGTAAGCGGAGTTATTAAACGCTCAATTAAATGTGGCTTTATTGTTGATCTTGGTGACGGAATAAGCGCTTTTTTACCGCTGAGTCATGTGGATTTGAAGCAAGTAAAAGATGCGAAGCACCTTATTGAAACTGAACAAAAGTTCATCGTGCTTAAAATGGATAAGAAGCAGGGCAATATTGTAGTATCAAGAAAGCTGGTGTTAGAAAAATTGCACGCTGGTGAAAAAATTAAATTTTTAGAATCTTTAAATGAAGGCGATATAATAGAAGGGAAAATAAAAAGTATCACTCATTACGGTGTATTTGTCGGTATTCATGAATCAAATGTAGTGGGAGTTATAGATGGATTGTTACATATTACAGATATCTCTTGGAGTAGGGTAAGTCATCCGTCTGCAGTTTTTACTTGTGGTCAGACTATAAAAGTTAAAATTATAAAAATAGACAAGGAAAATGCTAAAATTTCCTTGGGTGTGAAGCAGCTAGAAGATAGCCCTTGGCAAGATGCAGAGTCAAAATATCCAGTTGATAGTGTGCATAAGGGTTATGTAACAAGCATAGAAGATTATGGATTATTTGTTGAGCTTAGACCTGGAATTGAAGGTTTAGTGCACTCGTCAGAAATAACTTGGGTTAAGGGTAATTTACCAGTTAGTAGTCTCGTAACAAGGGGACAAGAAGTATATGTAAAAATTCTCAGTATTGACATTGCTAAGAGTAGGATGAGTTTAAGCATGAAAAGGTGTGTAGACAACCCTGGGCAAGTATTTATCAATAAATATCCTCCTGGTTCTATTGTTTCTGGTGAAGTGAAGAATAATACCGGCTCATATGTATCTGTTGCTTTCGGTGATTCTGAAATAGATGAGAACGTAGAAGGGACAATATATGTGAAAGATTTTAGTTGGTCTAAAAATGGTTCAGATGAGATAAAGAAGTATAATGTAGGTGATAAAATAGAAGCAAAAGTAATAAGGGCTAACGTGAATCGGGCAAGAATTTATCTTGGAATAAAACAAATAGAGTATGATCCTCTTGAAGAACTGATAAAGAAAGTTAAGGTAGGTGATAAAATACAGGTTATTGTAGGTAAGAGAGAAGATAATGGACTAGTCGTTGAAGTTGAGAACGATGTAACCCTTCTAATAGACCAAGAGCATTTACCAGAGAATAAAAAATTCTCTATATCAGAAAAAATAGAAGTTGAAGTATTGGGTGTTGAAGAATATAACATAGCATTATCTGCTAAGTGATAAGGTTTACTTATTTTGGCTTCATATAAATGGCAACAAAGTCTGATATAGTAGCGAGGGTAGCAAAAAGACATCCTTTTTTAGATAAGATTGTTATAGCAGCTATAGTTGATAGATTTTTTGGGATACTTTCAAGCACATTGAAACATCATAATAGAGTTGAAATTAGGGGGTTTGGTTCTTTTTCAGTTAGAAGTTATAACTTGAAAGAAACAAGCCATTTAATGTTACAGAAGTTTACAAAGAATCAATACTTTAAAACATATTTTCGTAGCAGTAAAAAATTATCTGATTTGATAAATGAATAAAGATTTATACCATAAATAAGATGAAAGTAGGGGTTTGAGTTTATACTGTACGATAGAAATTTTTAGCACCATATGCAAGTAGTAGAAATAGTTATACGTAATAACACATATAAAATATCTTGCGAAAGTGGGAAGGGGAATCATTTATTACGCCTTGCTAATAGTTTTGACAAGTTAGTTAGTTCTGTATCTCAAAAAACTGGAGGTAAGGGTTCGGATGCATTAAATTTCTTACTTGCAGCACTAATTCTTGAGGATAAAATTTTAGAATTAACAAAGCGATTAGATGAAGTAAATCAAGAGCGCGAAAAGTATAGAAACGAGAAAAGAATAGAATATACTGAGGTACTAGATAAGGTAAATAAGATTATCACTAATCTTGAGTGCATAAAGGATTAGCTTCAATAAAGCAAGCAATTAAATTGACTATCTGACTATTCAAGCCAGGAGGGAGGTTTGTCTTACGAGTTATGTAACAATATAATTCGTAATCATCAAGATCAACTATTTTTTCGTATTCGATTAGTTCGCTTAAGGAAAATTTATCAAGATATTTCAACGCGAAATGCCCTAAAAGTATATCGGTTTCTTTGCAACCCCTATGCCAGCTTCTATATATTAATTTTCTTCTGAGTAGTGAGGTATCTGTCATTACAATTAAACTTTTTTAATTTAAAAGTTAAACTAAATACTTGTCAAGCGAGGCGCATTTTAATATACTTAACATTTTGTTAAGATCTAAATATACAGGTGGAATTAATTTCTAATCTTATCCATCAATTTAGCGATGGAATATATTATTTTTTATCATTTTCTTTAATAATTTCTGTCATAGTATTCGTGCATGAATATGGGCATTATGTTGTTGCCAAAGCATGCAAAGTTAAAGTTGAATCTTTTTCCATAGGTTTTGGTCCTGAAATTTTTGGTTTTAACGATAAGTCTGGAACTAGATGGAAATTAAGCGTTGTTCCATTGGGTGGTTATATTAAAATGCTAGGAGATACTAATGCAGCGAGTGTCCCAGCTGATCAACAAGAATTAACGGAAGAAGAAAAATTGTATTCATTTCATACAAAACCGCGTCATAAAAAAGCAGCAGTAGTTTTTGCAGGGCCTTTTGCAAACATGGTATTTGCTGTTATAGCTTTTACAATATTTTTTAGCATAGCAGGTTATTATCGCACTCCACCGGTGATTGAAAATGTAATCGAAGGTAGTGCGGCTAAGCAAGCTGGTTTGTTGCCAGGTGACACTATTACACAAATCAATGAGCATAAAATAAAATACTTTGAAGATATTTCACGTGTGATAATGTCGAATCCTAAAACAAGAATGGAGATTGAGTATAGCAGAAATAATGAGAAGCACAGGACCAGTTTAACTCCATTAATAATCAAGGACAAAGACGTTTTTGGCAACACAATAGAAAGAGAAACTATAGGGATTATTTCAGTCAATACATTAAAGCAGTCGTCTTTTCTTGGGGCTGTGAGCTTATCAGTAAGTGAAACTTACCACACTATGTGCTTAACGATCAAAGCTCTCTTTCACATTATTGTTGGTAAAAGGAGTATCAATGAAATAGGTGGGCCAATAAAAATCGCAAAGTATTCAGGGCAATCAGCTAAAAAGGGGGTCGTTATGGTTGTGTATTTCATGGCAATTATTTCAGCTAATTTAGCTGCAATTAACTTGCTGCCAATACCACTGCTAGATGGTGGGCATTTATTTCATCATATCATAGAAGCGGTTATACGTAGGGATTTAAGCTTGAAATGTCAAAAATATGCAGCTATTTTTGGTGCTTTAGTGTTGTTTTTGCTTATGGCAACTGGAATGTCAAATGATATTAGGGATCTTTTTTGAAATAAAATATGAAAAAGCTATTTTATATACTAGTAGTGGTTTTTATTTCTTTTCCTGCCCTGCTTGTTGCTTTAGGAACTGCGGAAAAAGTGCAGGTGAAAGATGTCAAATGTATTGGTAATGAGAGGGTAAGCAACCAGACAATAGGGTCCTATATAAAACTAGAATCTGGTGATTATATAAACGACGATGATATAGACTCAATTATAAAAGATCTATATAAAACAAAGTTATTTGCTAGTGTTAATGCTTACATAGATGATAAAAAAAATTTAGTAATAAAAATTCAAGAAAATCCACTGATTAACAAGGTAGTGTTAAAAGGCAATAAGTTATTTAACAGCAAAGAGCTGCTAAGTAATGTGATTCAATCAAAGTCGCTAACTATTTTAACTGAAACAAACTTGCAAAACGATTTAGTGAATTTAGTCACTACTTATAGAAATAACGGTAAGATTGGTGTTAAAATTGAATATGACCTGAATAAGCTTGATGGCAATAGGGTCAATCTAATTTTTAAAATAAAAGAAGGCAAAACCTCTAAAATTAAGGATATAAGATTTATAGGCAATAAAAACTTTTCTGAAAATAAGCTGGAGCAAGTTATCAAAAGACATAGTAATGACATATTTAGTAAGTTATTTAGAGCTATTTTTAAAGGCGGAAATCATTATTCACCGCAATATCTATTGATTAACACAGAATTGCTCGATCATTTTTATTCATCTAAAGGATATATTCAAAATAATATTCAACCAATTGTTGAGGTTGATAATAACAATCAAACAGAGTTAACTTTTTTGATTGACGAAGGACAGCAGTATTTATTTGGAAATAATGAGGTTAATATTGAAACTGAAATTCAGGATTTGAGCCTAAAAGAAGAAATATTGGATTTTATAACAGAGGAAAACGATAAGATATTTAATAGAGTTAAAATTAATAATACAGTAGAAAAAATAAACAAATATTTAAATGATATATATTTGCAAAAGTTAATCCAGAGTATGCACAACATGACAATGTTGTGTAATGTAACCTACAGAGTGCTGCCGGGTAAAAAGATTTATATAAATCAAATTACAATTGATGGTAACGATCGCACTTTAGATAAAGTGATCAGAAGTAAGCTAAGTGTAGCAGAAGGTGATGCGTACAATATATCTGAGATTCAAAAGTCACGTAAAAAACTAATGAGTAGTGATTTTTTTGAAACAGTGAAAGTAAATAGTTATGCAGTTAATGATAATGCAGTAAATCTTGACTTAAGTGTTAAAGAAAAAAACACTACTTCGTTGTATTTGGGAGGAGGTGTGTCTCTTCCTGGTGGAGCATTGATTAAAATTGACCTCAAAGACCGTAATTTATTTGGTACTGGAAAAGAGCTCTCTTTTGCTCTTGAAAAAAGTCAATACGTATTTTCTACTGATTTAGAGTTTGTTGAAAATAATTTTAACGATTCTGATACGTCGCTAGGCATGGGTGTATTTTATGAAAAACAAGATAAACCAAACACTACTTTTGATAGTTGCGATATGGGATTTTTTACAAAGTTATCATATAAAGTCACAGAGAACTTAACTAATTCCCTTCGCTATTCTTATAAGTATAATCATATACACATGGATAATAAGGGTGGACAAGACACCGATATCTCTGAAATAATACTGGACCGAAAAGGTAAACATCAGATTTCATCAGTGGGATACACGTTGGCATATAATAAACTGGATAATCTATATGCTCCAAAAGAAGGGTATTTACTGCGCTTAAGTCAGGATATTTCAGGATTGGGAGGAAACGTGAATTTCCTAAAATCTGAATTCTTATCTTTTTATACGCACCCTATATTAAGCAAAATTGACGATGATATAACGCTACGCTTTAAGATGGCGGCAGGTCATGTTTTTTCTTATACTGATGAAAATCTAAACATCGGCCAGCACTTTTTTAAAGGGGGTAATGAGATTAGAGGGTTTGACCTTTCTGGTATTGGACCAAGAGCAGAAGACAAAAATAAAAGCTCATTAGGAGGCAAAACTTATTTTAATCTAACACAGCAAGTGGATTTTCCTCTACCAAAACTATATGACTATGCTGGTATCAAAGGCTCACTATTTGTTGACTATGCAACACTTTTTGGCTTAGATGATAAAAATAAGAAGTATGAAGGGAAATACTACGATAGCAAGCTTGTGAGACTGTCACCAGGTTTTGGCTTTTCAATGCTTTCTCCTTTTGGTAGACTTAGATTGGATTTCGGGTTTCCTTTAGTAAAGGAATCTTATGATATAATACCATCACCAAATGTTAAATTTTCTATTGAAGCGGGGATTTGAATGAAATATATACAGTTATTTATATCAGTTATTGCCTTAATTATTTCCTTATTTGTGGGGTATAAGCTTGTAGGATATCAACCTCAGAACACAAAAGCTGCAATTATCGATAGTGACAAAGTCATCAATGAATCTCTTGCTCTGCAAAATATACAACAACAAATAAAGGAGCAGAATTCTAGATTACAACAAGAATTTGAAAGTGAGTTAGAAAAACTTAAGCCATCAAAAGAAGAATTTGAACTTTTGTCAGAAGAAGCAAAAAAAGAAAAGACAGAACAGTTTAATAAGCACACTGTAAATACTAGAGATAATTACGCTAAAAAAATGTTACATTTAGAAGAAAGCTATAGAGACGCAGTAGAGAGTGTTTTTAACAAGATAAAAGAAGTCGCTAAAAAAACGGCAGAAAAAAACAACATAGATTTGGTACTATTTATTTCAAAAAAGAACCAAGTTTTATACTCCATGGATGAAGTTGATTTATCAGATGTGGTATTAAACAATATAAACAAGAAAATACCTGAATTTGCTTTGAAAGGTATTGAGTAGGCTTATGCAATTTAATATCAGTGATATTATAAAAATATTACCACATTCTTATCCGTTTCTCTTAGTAGATAGAGTTATAGAGTGTGATCCTGGTAAAAGTATAAAAGCAATCAAAAATGTGACTTTCAATGAGCCATTTTTTATTGGCCACTTCCCTGGTCATCCAATAATGCCAGGAGTCTTGATAATTGAATCTCTAGCTCAGGCATCTGCTATATGTGTTCTAGGTAAAGGAACAATAGAAAATAAAGTTGTTTACTTGAGATCCATTGAAAATGCAAAATTCAGAAAGCTAGTTACTCCAGGGGACACATTGATTCTTCAAGCTAACATTCAAAGTGTGTGTTTAGGTGTACACAAATTTAGGTGTATTGCATCTGTTAGCGAAGAAAAAGTTGCAGAAGCAACAATCTCAGCAGTATTGCAAAATAAATAAAATCTTCATCTGTAAGAAACAGCATGTACACTGTATGGTATAGCAATGAAGCTGAATTTCAACATCTCATTTTCTAATCTATATACTCGCAATGGATTAATAAAATTAGATGAGACATTTTTGAATTATATCAAATCATGTGATGAGAGCTTGTTTTGTTCATTAATTGAAGCAAGAGAAAAAGCAGCTTCTTCTTCGATGTCATCCCAGTGTCACCTCCCATCATCCCAGTGTCACCCCCCGTCATCCCAGTGCTTGACACTGGGATCTAGAAAACAAGAAGGACGGTCAGCTACTTGGATGACAGATAGTCAGTTAATAGTAGATCTCTCATATTTACTTGATGAATTTATTGCAAAACTTTTCAATGTTGAAAAAGAAATAGAGGAGCTAAAGAAAAAGCACAACGACTTTGCTGTAATATATAAGTGCAAAAGATTATTTGTCCAACGCTATGCATTGAAGAAATACACTAATGTGGCGAATATAGATATTACTAACAAACTAAGTCATTTTCTCACTTTGCCAACAACAGAAAAAAATTTTGCTGAGCAGGTGATGCATTGGTTTGAAGATAAAGAAAATCACAAAGAAGAAATAGAACTTGCAGCACAATATGCAGTGTGGAGAGTAAAAAATAAACAGAGTATATTATTCAGTATTCATAAAAAAATCGACCACGAAAACCTCATACCATTTTCTAAAAAAGAAGTGGACAAAGTTGAAGTGCTGTATTCAAATGAAGTAAAAAGACGATACGGTTTTGGTCTAACAAGCAAAAAGGTGAGTTTGAATAAAGCACTAGATAATGCTCACTACTGCATATTTTGTCATAAGCAAAGTAAGGACAGCTGCTCAAAGGGGCTAATTAATAACGACAATACTTTTAAACAATCTCCACTAAAAGTTGAACTGCACGGCTGCCCACTAGAGCAGAAAATATCAGAAATGAATCTGGTGAAAAGCGAAGGGTACAGCATAGCAAGTCTTGCAATTGTGATGATAGATAATCCGCTATGTGCAGCCACTGGGAACAGAATATGCAATGACTGCATGAATTCGTGCATATATCAAAAACAAGAACCCGTAAATGTGCCAGCAATTGAAACAAGGATTCTGGATGATGTGCTCAGTTTACCGTACGGATTTGAAATATATTCTCTGCTCAGCCGTTGGAATCCTTTAAATTTTCAGCGTTCATTGCCAAGAGAAAACACCGGAAAAAACGTTCTAGTTGTAGGCCTTGGTCCTGCTGGTTTTAATTTAGCTCATCATTTGTTGAATGATGGGCATAACGTTATCACCATTGATGGACTAAAGATTGAACCTTTGATCGATAATTTCCAGCTAATTAAAGATTTCAAACACGAAAAATTGAGTGAACGCACGGCAGGAGGGTTTGGTGGGGTGGCAGAATATGGTATTACTTCTCGGTGGGATAAGAATTACTTAAAGATTATTAGATTACTGCTGGAAAGACGTGAGCATTTCGCACTTTATGGAGGCATTCGTTTTGGTGGCACGATTAATGTTGATGATGCGTTCAACTTGGGTTTTGATCACATCGCCCTAGCACTTGGCTCTGGTAAGCCACGAATAATCAAAATAAAAAACATACTAGCTCGTGGAGTGCGTATGGCATCTGATTTTCTGATGTCGTTACAACTGACTGGCGCTCTTAAATTTGATTCTATAGCAAATCTGCAAGTTCGTATGCCGATAGTTGTCATAGAGGCGAGGCTTACTGCGATTGACACTGCCACTGAAGCTTTAGCGTATTATCCAATTCAAGTAGAAAAATTTCTTCTTCGTTATGAGATATTAGTTGATAAGTATGGAAAGGACTGTGTTGAAAAAGATTGGACAGAAGAAGAACGCGAAATTGCGAATGAGTTTATATCGCACGCACAATTGATCCGAGAAAAGCAAAAGTTAGCAAAAAAAGGGAGTAGAGAAATAAAAATATTAGAGTTAATGCAGAGCCTCGGGGGAGTGAAAGTTATATATAGAAAAGAGCTAAAAGATTCACCAAGTTATCGATTAAATAGCGAAGAGGTGCAAAACGCATTATCAGAAGGGATTTACTTTATTGAAAACTTAGAGCCAGTTGAAGTTGTGACGGATAAATATAACCATGCTGAATTAATAAAACTGATAGACACAAAATCCGGCGAAATCAAACGTATAAAAGCACGTTCTATTTTTATAGCAGCAGGTACTGAGCCAAATAGAGTTATTGCAACAGAAGATAAAAAGCATTTTAAATTAAGTAATGGGTATTTTACTCATTTGAATTCATCAGGAAAAGAAATAGACCCAATATTTTCTCCTAAAATGCCAAATAAAGATAGAATATTAGTGTATAAGCAAGGCAATAAAACAATCAGCTTTTTTGGTGATCTTCACCCTTCGTATAGTGGCAGCGTCGTGAAAGCTATGGCAAGTGCTAAAAACGGCTACCCTATTATTTCTCAGCTTTTGAGTGGAGTTAATAGCTTCGTTTCTGTCATTCCAGTGTGTGATGTTGTGGGCCAGAAAAAAAATGCGTGGTCAAGTGTTGAAGAACTGGCTAATAAAGAATTATTTAATAGAATCAAAGAGCAATTCACTGCAAAGGTTATAAAAGTTCAATATTTAACAGACAAAGTTGTGGAAATAGTGATAAAAGCACCACTTGCGGCAAAGAATTTTAAGCCTGGGCAATTCTTTAGATTGCAAAATTTTGAAACCAATGGCAGAAAAGCCAATAATACAAACCTTGCTATGGAAGGTATAGCCGTAACCGGCACTGAAGTAGACAAAAAAAAAGGAATTATTTCCACTATTGTGCTGGAAATCGGCGGCTCCACTAATTTATGCAGACACTTAAGAGAAGGCGAGCAAATAATTCTTATGGGCCCAACTGGCAGACCTACTGAGGTTTACTAAGTCTCAATATTAAAGTGATGCCAAATTTTATTTCAAAAAGTAAATAATTTACTAACGCTCGTGCACAAATTAAAAATAAATTATGCACGAGTGTAGCGTTATGAATTAGGAGTGCTATATTAAAGCTTACCTCACTATTAAAGCTGTCGGTCAGATTAGATTAAAAACCTAATCTGACCGGTTTCTCTATAACCCTCTAAACTCTGATATAATTATATGATAATTAGTTTAATTAGTGGTTAATATGCAAATTGATTTTATTCATATATTGAGATAGCATAAACCATATTGGTTTTAATTGTTGTGCAACTTTATAAATCGTCACTGTTACTTCTACTGACTGTATTAATAGTTATAGTCCTAAAATTACCTGAAAATTTGAGCATTGCAGTAAATTGGTCTCTCCCAATTCTAGATTTTGATTTATCTTTTCGTACCATACTAATATCTTTTTTATCAGTTGCATTTTTAGCTGTTCTACCAGCACAAAATTTGACTTTTTCAGAGATGCTATCTTTTGCTGCTTACACTATTAGTTCACTTTATGCAGTTTTATCTGAACATATGATATTGGTTATAATATTCTGTGAATTAATGACCATCAGTGCATTTTTTATTATCGCAGCTAGCTGTAGAGATAGTGGACCTGCAATAAGGTACGCTTGTGTACACTTTTTCGTTGGAGTTATATTAATAGCAGGATTGGCACTTCAAAGCACTAACCTGATAATTTTGGGTTTATTGATAAACTGCGCTTGTTTTCCTTTTTCATTTTGGGTTGTTGATGCATATCCTGCTGCATCGCTACATGGCACCACATATCTCTCCTTATTTACCACTAAAGTCTCTTTTTTAGTGATGCTTTTACACACTTATAACCTATGGCAAGATTGTACTGAAATATTAGCGCTTGTAGGCGCCATCACTGCAATTTACAGCATTATATTTGCTTCTCTTGAGCAAAATATTCGCAGATTTTTATGCTATAACGTTGTAGGACAAATGGGCTTGCTGATTATTGCAGGAAGTTTGCTCAGTCCTTCGGAAAAAGCAATACCAATTTTGATACTGCATATAATCTTCTCTCTTGTTTATCAATCATTATTGTTTGTGGTCAGTAGTTCGATTATTTCACAAACAAAAACAATTAGTTTTAATGGAGTGGGTAAACTGATGTCAGTGGAAGGCATGTGTGCTATAATCGCAATACTTACAATGGCTGCATTTCCTGGAACCGTTGGATTTATCAGTAAATCATATATCACAGCTGAAATTGAAATGAACACTGTTGCCTTAAAAGGGTATAAAAATTTATATAAGCTTCTAAATTTGCTGCTTCATTTAAGCGTGGGGCTAAAGTTTCTTTATTACTTATTTATTGCAAAAAGTAAGTCAAAACCTTTAGCAGAGAGAGGAGGCAAAATGACTATGATTATTTTAGCATTTATATGCGTAATCGCTGGCAATCCTTACTTACCTATTTACAATAAGCCTTCAATTTTTAATCTTGCGTACAACACAAAAAATATTTGGTCGCAATTTAATTTATTACTATGTACCACTTTATTGTTTATTCCTTTACGCAAGTTATTTTACCCGAGAGTAAATTTTAAAATGGATGTTGATTGGATTTTTAGAGCTTTCATACCCTATATTATCTTGCTGTTCAATCAGTTAGTCTCTAAAACTAGAGAAATGTTTGCCAGCGTAGTGCAAAACTTGACTAATCCACTTATTGGTTTATACTTTAATAATATTACTAAACTTAAAGAAGTGCTGAGTTATAACTCAGTGAGTTTTGTTTCAGCTTCTTCTCTCTTTTTAATGAGTATTCTACTAATGCTATTATGTTTAAATCGTTAACTGAAAGTTTAAATTCTGTATTTAGTAAACTGAGAGGAAAGTCAATCATTTCTGAAGATGATTTTAATCTTGCCATGCGTGAAATACGCATAGCCTTAATTGAAGCTGACGTTTCACTTGAAGTTGCAAAAAAATTCATCAACGACATTAAAGATAAAGTGATTGGGGAAAAAGTCATAAAAAGTGTTTCTCCAGCACAAATGATAATTAAAATTGTACAGGATAATTTAGTTGCAGTTCTCGGATCAGAGAAAAGTGACTTAAATCTAGCAGTTAAACCCCCTGCTGTGATTATGATGGTGGGCTTACAAGGTGCAGGTAAAACAACTACCTCAGGAAAGCTTGCTTTAAAACTAAAAAAGCAAAAGAAAAAAGTGATGCTTGCCTCTTTAGACATTTATAGGCCTGCTGCCCAGAAACAACTTGAAGTGCTAGGTAAACAAATAGATGTGCAAACTTTACCTGTAGTAATAGATGAGAAGCCCATTACAATTACAAAAAGGGCAATAGCAATAGCAAAGAACGGTAATTATGATGTATTAATACTAGACACTGCAGGCAGGCTTCATATTGACAATAATATGATGAATGAGTTGAAAGCCGTAAAGGAAATAGCTTCACCTGCAGAAGTTATTTTAGTAGCCGACGCAATGATAGGCCAGGATGCGGTCAACATTGCCAAATCATTCAATGAGGTAATAGGTGTAACCGGCATTATTCTCACCCGTGTTGATGGTGATGCACGTGGTGGTGCTGCTCTTTCTATGAAAATGATCGCCGATTGTCCAATTAAATTTATTGCTTGTGGTGAAAAATTAAGTGACCTCGATGATTTTTATCCCGATAGAATTGCAAAAAGGATACTTAGCATAGGTGATGTTGTATCATTGGTTGAAAAAGCTGCTGAGATTGTTGGTCAGGGAGAAATTGATAAGATACAAAAGAAAGTGAAAAAAGGTAAATTCGACCTAAACGACCTAGTGGGAATGTTAAAAACTCTGAGTAAAATGGATGGCATTAGCAACATAATGAAATTCATTCCTAGTTCATTTACAAAAAAGCTAAGTAGCAGTGTGCCAGATGACAATAAAGTGAAAAAATATATAGCCATCATAAACTCAATGACTGAAAAAGAAAGGCAAAATTCAGATATTTTAAATGGCAAAATGGTCCGGAACAACTGTAACTGACATTAATCTTCTAATTAAGCAGTATAATCAAATGAGCTCTATGGTAAATAAGTTCAGTAAAGTTGACCATTGTAAACTCAAAGAATCTGATTTGATGGATATGCTAAGCAGAAAGTAAGTCAGCAGGTAGTGAAATGAGACAAATCATCAGTAAACCTTTAGCTATATCAAAAGCGACTTAGGTCTCGCAAAAAAATTTACAGCTTCTTGCTAGCCAAGAAATTTATTATTAATTTTAAGAAATACTATAGCTGACCCAAGCAACACGTCATACCGCCGCGGTATCTCTAGATCCCGCTAACACGTAGCGGGATGACGAGGCTTACCTTATCGGATTGTTTCAACACGTCATACCGCGATTCATTCGCGGTATCTCAGCCGCTAACAAGAGATCCCGCTAACAAGCAGCGGGATTACGAGTTACTATACCGCTGCGAACCGTCATACCGCCGTGGTATCTCTACATCCCGCTAACACGTAGTGGGATGACGATTGTCAGGGTGGCTGTCATCCCAGTAGCCTCTTTCTCTTGTCATCCTAGTGCCCTGACTACTTGGATCCAGAAAGAAGAATGGTGTCATGAAAGTAGCTGACACTGGTCTCCATCCAAAAGGGTGTCATCCGAGTAGCTTGACTACTTGGATCCAGGAAACTTAATTGCAAGTAATGCATTGGGTTTGGTGAGTATGGGTTTTGCGTTATAGAATGAAGCACTTTTTGCAAATTTGTAAAGAAAACTGGATCCAAGTAGTCAGGGCACTGGGATGACATCATCCTTTTTTTTGGATTCCAGACTGGAATGACAGCAGTCCTACGTCATACCGCGATACATTCGCGGTATCTCTAGATCCCGCTAACAAGCAGCGGGATGACGGTTGTCGTTTAGCTATAAATATT
>NZ_AWUH01000136.1:0-2868 GCF_000689175.1 Wolbachia endosymbiont of Glossina morsitans morsitans
GGGCCACCAGTGGGCCAATGCCTAGACACTGGTTCTATGCAACTTAATTAAAAACGTTCGTTTTAGCATAAGACAACTACCTTTAGCTCATCAGCTCAGTTATAAGCAAAATTTCTGGATTCCAGACTGGAATGACATCATCTGTTGTGCAATTTACCTTCAAAAATGAATGTTCGTACAGCTATGGATTCATTCGCGGTATAGATTCCGCTAACGAGTAGCGGAATGACGGTTTTTCAAATTGTAGAGCCACTTTAGCTATAGAACTCAATTACATAAGCAAACCTTACTTATTTTACTATCCCTGTTTACTTCCTGTAAAAAATATGTTACTAATGTATTGTATTTTGTAGTAGAATGGAGGAAATTTTGGCAGTTCCAAAAAGAAAAAAGTCAAAGTCAAGGCGTAGTATGCATCGTTCTCATCATGCTATTGAGCCTAAGAATGTTGTGGTATGTTCAACAACTGGGGAATTCATGTTGCCTCATAACGTAGCAGTTGATGGCAGTTACAAAGGAAAACGGGTTTTCATCAAGCAACAGGCGGAGTGACTATTATGATATGTTACCTACGGTCAATAATAATATAGTTATTGCACTTGACGCTATGGGGGGCGATTTTGCGCCTCTTTCCGTAATTCAGGGTGCTGGTTTTTTTTTAGACAACCTTGTTGACCCAGGCATTAAAGTTTTTTTTCATCTTTATGGAGATAAGGAAGAAGTATCTCCTTTGCTTTTGAAATATAAAAAAGTAAGTAACAATTCTGAATTTACTCATTGTTCTGACAATGTCCTTGCAAATGATAAGCCATCTTTTGCGCTGAGACACCGTAAAGACTCAAGTATGAAAGCTGCCATTGAGGCAGTAAAAAAAGGTAAAGCTTTCGGAGTGATGTCTTCAGGCAACACCGGAGCATTGATGGCAATTTCCAGATTTATTTTAGGAACATTACCAAACATTTATCGTCCTGCTATTGCCTCTATCTGTCCAACTAAGACAAAAAGCTTCGCTTTGCTTGACCTTGGTGCAAATGTTGATTGTAATGCCGACTCATTATTTCAATTTGCGTTAGTGGGTAGTATATTTGCAAAAATAGCATTAAAAATTGACAATCCTGAAGTTGCTTTGCTAAATATCGGCACAGAAGAAGTTAAAGGTAATGACTCAGTGCGCGGCGCTTTTGAGTTGCTTAAAAACGCTCCAGGCATTAATTTCAAAGGGTATATAGAGGCAAGTGAATTTTTAGAGGGTAATATAGATGTGATTGTTGCTGATGGTTTTGTTGGCAATGTAATGCTCAAAACGGCTGAGGCAACCGCTAGTACCTTTATCAATCTAATAAAGCAGGAAGTATTCAATTCGTGGATAGCGAAAATGCTTGTTGGTATATTGTTAAAATCCAAACTAAATAAAGCTTTAACGCGTTTTAATCCAAAAATTAGAAGTGGAGCTATGTTTTTAGGGCTGAATGGTATCATCATTAAAAGTCATGGAAATTCTGATGCTATTTCTTTTGCCCATGCCATAAAATTTGCAGTAAATGCAATTAGTGAAAATTTAAATCAAAAGATAATTAACGGGGTAAGTCATATTGAATAAAAGTTTCATATTAAGCACTGGATTTTACCTACCAAGAAAAATGGTGAGTAACAACGAAATTGCATCGATAGTTGAGACGAGCGATGAATGGATAAGGCAGAGAACAGGAATAGTTCAAAGGCATATAGCAGATGAAGGAGAACTAACGTCAGATCTAGCTGTAAATGCAGCAAAAAGTGTTATAGAAAAAGCTAAAATTTCAGTAGATGAAATTGACTTGATTATAGTTGCTACAACAACTCCTGATAAAACTTTTCCTAGCTGTGCAACGATTGTACAAAGCAAGCTAAAATGTAAAAACGCATTTGCTTTTGATGTACAAGCAGCATGCTCTGGTTTTATATATGCAGTTACAGTTGCTGATTCGCTCATAAAATCTAACAATAGAATTAAATATGCATTGGTTATAGGTGCTGAAATAATGTCTAGGATTGTTGATTGGGAAAATAGGTCAACTTGTGTACTCTTTGGTGATGGTGCTGGTGCAGTAATAATGAAATCAGCATGTCATTTTAACGTCATTCCAACAAATGATGCTGATACTTGGGTGGCAGAGAAGGGGGTTACAAAAGGTATGATTTCAACTAGCCTATATTCTGATGGCAATGTGGATATACTATGTACGAACGAAGAGATATCCTCAACTGGTGATTCTGGAAAAATATGCATGAATGGAAGAGAAGTGTTTAAACATGCAATGGATAAGTTAACAGCCTCAGTAGAGGAAACTCTGAAATGTAATAATTTGAAAATCACTGATATTGACTGGTTAATTCCCCATCAAGCAAACATTCGTATTATTGAAGCAGTAGTAAAGAAATTAGATTTTCCTATAGAGAAAGTGATTAATACCGTTGATAAGCATGCAAACACCTCAGCGGCATAAATTCCACTGGCCTTAGACTATGCAAAAATAAAATCAGGAAATCTGGTACTGCTGATTTCAATAGGTGCAGGCCTGACCTGGGGTTCCGTGTTGCTGCACTATTAGACTTCCTGCATTACCTCCTGTCATCCAAGTACCCTCTTTGTCATTCCAGTGCCTCTTTCTCCTGTCATCCCAGTGCCCCCTTTTGTCATCCCAGTAGCCCCTTCGGTATCATTCCAGTCTGGAATCCAGTTCTTATTGTACATTCACCTGGTGTAAAGTTAAGTTTCCTGGATCCCAGTGTCAGCTACTCGGATGACAAAAAAAGGAGCACTGGAATGACAGCAGTCCTATGTCCCGCTAACAAGCAGCGGGATGACGGTTGTCGTTTAGCCACAAA
>NZ_AWUH01000136.1:2881-5562 GCF_000689175.1 Wolbachia endosymbiont of Glossina morsitans morsitans
ACCATTTCATTCCATCCACGACTGTTGAAACAGAGTCACTATGAACAAGATCAAAACCACTTTTCTCACCAGCAGCCTCTTGGTGTTGCTGCTGCGCTTGCCATTCTGCAATATTTGGACCTTGAGCTTCACTCATAAATTTTTACTCTCAACCTTAAGCTATTATTTTATCACAAATATTGCAAAATATCAATAGAGCTTTTGAATATAGCTAATACAAACAATTTCTGTCATCTGACTTACGACAATTTGAAAAACGACAAATTCGTCATTCCGCTACTTCGTCATTCCGCTACTAGTTAGCGGAATCTATGCCGAGATACCGCGAATGAATCGCGGTATGACGTGTTAGCTATACGATCCAGTTTGAAAAAAATCTGAATTTCAATGTCCACTACCTTTTACAAAGTTAAAACTTAAAAATATGACTGTTAGCAATAGTGTATATATCTTTAGCTATATATAATGAATGAATTTTTTTATATATTCGTTATTAGTATTTTGTATTTCCTGAACAGTTCCATGGGAAATGATCTCCCCTTCATATAATACTGCTATTTTATCAGCTATTTTAAATGCGCTATGAATATCATGTGTAATCGTGATAATTGTAGGGTTAAGATCTCTAGATAATTTTATTATTATCTCGTTTACTATATCTGACATAATTGGGTCCAATCCTGAAGTTGGTTCATCCAAAATAATGATTTCTGGATTGTGTGCAATCACCCTTGCAAGTGCCACTCTTTTTTTCATTCCACCTGATAGCTCTATTGGAAACATATCTGCTATGCTTTCCTCCAGTCCAACATCATTCAACTTCTCGATTGCTAGCTGTTTTGCCTGTTTTTTGCTGATATTAAAGCGCTTTTTATAATTAAAAGATATATTTTTCCACACTGTAACGTAGTCAAATAAAGCGGAATTTTGAAATAAAACCCCAAATTTATTTTTGCTTTTACTGTTTATTTTAACAGACCCTGAGTCTGGAGCAAGCAAGCTGATAATTGTTTTTGTTAATACAGATTTGCCGCTTCCTGAGCCACCAAGTATGACTAATGATTCCCCTTTTAATATATCAAAATTTAGATCTTTTAGTACTGTCCTATCATCAAAAGATAAGCTTAAGTTCAATATTGATATTATGGGGTTACGCATGTATCAAAGTAATCATGTAGTTTGCTAAAATGATCAGTATGGATGATAAAACAACAGTTGATGTTGTAGCAACACCTACTCCTCGTGCACCTTCTTTGCAATGGTAACCGTAATGGCAGCTTGAGACAGAAATTATGGCGCCAAATACAGTTGCTTTTATTAGCCCAGTTATAAAATCATACGTATTAAAGAACTGAGCTGTGTGTTTAATGTATATATTTAAATTGTGGTTAAATTCGAAGACTGCAGTGATACATCCTCCAAATATTCCTATTAAATCTGCACATACTGTAAGTATGGGAAATACTATGATTGACGCTAAAATCCTTGGTGCAATTAAATATTTAAAAGGGTTGATGTTCAAGGTTGTAAGTGCATCTATTTGCTCGGTGATGCGCATTGTACCAATTTCTGCTGCAACTGATGATCCAACCTTTCCTACCATTATTAAGCTGATCAAAACTGGTCCTAACTCTTTAATGATAGTGATCGTAACAAGTTTGGGTATTATCTGTTCTTGGTTAATTAATGGGTCACTCAAGCTACTTTGTAAAACTATTGCCGCTCCTATAAAAACTCCAGTGAGCCCAACGATTGGCAGAGAGAAAAAGCCTATCTCTATAATTTGTGTTGCTATGTTGCTAAAATAATATGGTGGCACAAGGCAGTGGTATAGAGATTGAATAAAAAATATGAATGCACTACAAGCTTTAACAAAAAATTGATAAAGTACCTGCCAATTATTCTAACACTATTTATATCAAAAAAGCTCTCTTTGTATTCATTTTAGCTAGAGGTTATTCTTACTGATTTTATTAAAATTTTTATTAACTTTATCGCAAAGTATAGCTGAGATATGTTTTAAGTTCAACATACTTGATGTTTTAATTTAAAGCTCATATAGCTAACCCAAGAAAGGTTTCCCTACGTCATACCGCCACGGTATCCACAACTGTACGAACGTTGTAGTTTGGGCCACCAGTGGGCCAATGCCTAGACACTGGTTCTATGCAACTTAATTAAAAACGTTCGTTTTAGCATAAGACAACTACCTTTAGCTCATCAGCTCAGTTATAAGCAAAATTTCTGGATTCCAGACTGGAATGACATCATCTGTTGTGCAATTTACCTTCAAAAATGAATGTTCGTACAGCTATGGATTCATTCGCGGTATAGATTCCGCTAACGAGTAGCGGAATGACGGTTTTTCAAATTGTAGAGCCACTTTAGCTATAGAACTCAATTATAGCCTTTCTTATAATAGTCTGAATGCGATAAGATATGTGTTTATGGCTATAGCAGGCCAGTAGCATATTACGGTCTGTTCGGATTATTGTAAAAAGAGCTATAAGTTTCCTGGATCCCAGTGTCAGCTACTCCGATAAAAAAAAAGGAGCACTGGAATGACAGCAGTCCTACGTCATACCGCGATTCATTCGCGGTATCTCTAGATCCCGCTAAGAAGCAGCGGGATGACGGTTGTCGTTTAGCCACAAATATTTAAGAAATTTACCAAATGAAAA
>NZ_AWUH01000136.1:5572-8284 GCF_000689175.1 Wolbachia endosymbiont of Glossina morsitans morsitans
ACGACAGAGCTAAATTGGCGTATTTCGCCAATTGTTTATAATGCCACCAGCGAAACATTTTTATCTCTTATTGTGTGGCTGGATATATAATCAAGCTTATCAGGAAATAAATTACAATTAGAGATAGCAATAAAGAAAACCTTCTTTAAATCAATGTACTTACCAGATTTATCAGCTTGCCTTGAGTAAGCCTTAGCAGCATATAGTTGAGCTCGTTTTTCGAAGCCTTTATCGCGAGTGAGTTGCATTTCAATCACATACCTAGCCCCACTAGAGTCCCTGCAGAGAACATCAACTATACTTTGCTTATCAGAGGCAATTTCAGGATCCATTATAGCACTGAGGAATTCCACTTCTTGTATAGTATTTATCTCGGTAAACCTAAAATATCATTCAAAAAATGTATGAGAATATTCTTATTTTTTTCAGTGCCAAATATTTTTTTGAAGGTTAAATCCAGCTTAGGGTCGAGAAACTTAGATAAAGCCATAGCCAAAGTGCTTAAAAATATTAATAATTATACACTATTATTAACAATTATTCAACCATATTTTTGAAGATAGCTATGCCGCCGCGAACCGTCATACCGCCGCGGTATCTCTAGATCCCGCTAACAAGCAGCGGGATGACGAATTACTTAACCGTCATACCACCGCGAACCGTCATACCGCGATTTATTCGCGGTACAGAATACAGTCTGGTTACATTACTCTAGCTATACGCAACAACTTTACTTTCAACAACTTTATTAGCAATAATACGACTTTCATAATCAGTATTTATTATATCAGATAGTGAATTAATATCAGTATAACTACCAAAACTTTCCATTGTTGATTCCACTACCTCTACTATTTTTAAAAAGCCGATTCGTGACTTCAAAAATTCATTAACAGCTATTTCATTTGCAGCATTGAGCACAATACTGTTTGTTTGTGGAGCAGAAGAGTTTAACACTGCCATGCTAAGCTTTAGCGCAGGAAAACGCTTATGGTCTGGTTCTTGAAAGGTCAATTTTCCTTGCTTTGTTAAATCTAATTTACGATTTAAAGCTGATCTTTCCGGCCAAGATAGAGCATATGAAATAGGAATTGCCATGTCAGTTTCTGCAAGCACAGCAAAGTTGAACCCATCCTTATAAGTTACAATTCCATGTACTATTGACTCAGGATGCACTATTGCTTCAATTTTATCCGGGCTGATGTTAAACAAGTTATGTGCTTCTATTATCTCTAGTGCCTTATTCATCATTGTTGCGCTATCAACCGAGATTTTCTTTCCCATATTCCAAGTGGGGTGACTAAGCGCCTGATCTACCGTGATATTTCTTAATTGCTCAAGGCTATAATTTAAGAATGGTCCACCAGAAGCAGTAAGTATGATCTTTTCTACGCATTTGTCGTCATTTTGCAAAATTTGAAAAATTGCATTGTGCTCAGAGTCAATAGGGATTATTTGTACATTTTTTTCTTTAGCTTTTTTGAGTAATAACTTTCCACCGCAAACAATGCTTTCTTTGTTTGCCAATGCAATGACTTTGGTACCGCTTTCTATAACTTCCATAACTGGCCCAAGGCCTGCAATGCCAACTATTGCAACAACTGAGAGATCAACAGGTATGGTAGCAATATTTGTAGCACCAGTTGCTATTTTTACATCTGTACCAAGTAAACTTTCTTTTAAATCTTTGTAAAGCCTTTCATCGGAGATAGCAACATATTTTGCATTTAGCAGTTTTGCTTGATGTGCCAGTAAAGCAAAGTTCGAATGGGCACTTAGTGCTTCCACTTGGTATTCTTCTTTTCTCTTTGAGAGCAAATCTACAGTCTTCCAACACTTCCTGTTGACCCTAAAACTGAAACCTTTTTCACTAAGACAAACTCATGTTAATTATAACAACAGCAACTTTTCTTATTAGGCCTTCTCGCATACTATTCAGCAGTTTTTAAGCGTTTAACCAAGTTCATGCCCGTGGTCATCACCAACAGATGGTGAAGGACCAGGTGAAAAAGATTGACCATGGTGATCACCTGCATCATGCATGTCTTGCAGACCATCAGCATTATGAGCCATTTGATTATTGGCATGAGGGTAATCATCTGAGTGAGGTCCCTCATCACCATGAGCCATATCCATTCCTTCTGACGGCATATCTTCCCCACCTCCACCTGAAAAATATTCTGCAAGGCCTTCAAGAAATTTTATGCCAAACATGATTTTCCAAAACAGCGTTACTAGACTACTACCACTCACCAAACCTTCAAACATGTTACTATAAGCAGCAATTTCTCCTTCATGAAAGTTAAACAACCATTTCATTCCATCCACGACTGTTGAAACAGAGTCACTATGAACAAGATCAAAACCACTTTTCTCACCAGCAGCCTCTTGGTGTTGCTGCTGCGCTTGCCATTCTGCAATATTTGGACCTTGAGCTTCACTCATAAATTTTTACTCTCAACCTTAAGCTTTTATTTTATCACAAATATTGCAAAATATCAATACAGCTTTTGAATATAGCTAATACAAACAATTTCTGTCATCCTATATATAGCTAAACTGACTTACGACAATTTGAAAAACGACAAATTCGTCATTCCGCTACTAGTTAGCGGAATCTATGCCGAGATACCGCGAATGAATCGCGGTATGACGTGTTAGCTATACGATCCAGTTTGAAAAAAATCTGAATTTCAATGTCCACTACCTTTT
>NZ_AWUH01000136.1:8311-11760 GCF_000689175.1 Wolbachia endosymbiont of Glossina morsitans morsitans
CTAGTATTAACTCAAGTCTTAATAATGCAGACTGGCTAACTAAACGTGATATTATTAGAATTGAGATTAATTTTGAGGATGTAAACATCGTGTTTAGAGTAAAAGAGCTTCCAGACTCTTTTCATATGGAGAAAAATCAATGCTTGCAATGTTGTTGTAGGGATAGGTATGACGGTTCGCGGTGGTATGACGATAAGGTTTATGCCTTGTTATGCAAGTACTAGAATCCAGTAAGCTTATTTATGCATATAAAAGGTTATTATTTTGTAAAGTCAAAGTTGCTTTTGGTTTTAAGTTAAAGTACAATAAATGCAAAGGCTCATATGATGAATTAAACTGGATCCAAGTACTTGAATGACATTAGAGAGAGGGTAACCGAGGTTCATGCGATACACGCTACCAAAGTGTTTAAGTAATTAATTAAGTTAAAGTTTGGTATTCAAACAGTCGTACATATGCTAGTCAAAATAGGTACCAGAGGAAGCAAGCTTGCAGTTGCCCAGGCTTTGGAAGCAAAAGTTGCTGGATTCTTTTCCTAACTTATCTATTGAAATTGTTAAAATAAAAACTTCTGGAGATAAGTATGCAAACGCAAATCTTGCTGAAATAGGAGGCAAAGGATTATTCATTAAAGAAATTGAGACTGAATTGCTCGAAAATAATATGGACATGGCAGTTCATTCGCTAAAAGATATGCCTTCGTTTTTCTCAGTGGGTTTAACAATTCCTTGTGTTTTAGAAAGGCTAAGTTCATGCGATGCGTTTATTTCTCATAAACACAATAGCCTTGAGTCTTTGCCACAGCAGGCTACTATTGCCACTTCTTCAATAAGAAGAAAAGTGCAGTTGTTAAATGTTAGACCAGATTTAAATATGCTACGTGGAAATGTAACAACCAGATTGCAAAATCAAAGTTTTGATGGAATAATTCTAGCTGAAGCAGGAACCATAAGATTAGAAAAACATCACTTGATTACAGTGCTATTGCCACCAAAAGTTATGTTAAGTGCAGTGGGGCAGGGGGCGGTTTGTATTCAATGTAGAAGTAATGATGTAAAAATTATCGATCTTTTAGAGAAAATTAATAATAATATGTCTTTTATAGGAGTGAAATCAGAGCGCAGTTTTATGAAGATAGTGAATGGTTCATGTTTTACACCACTTGCAGCTTTGGCTGAATATGTGAGCGAAAATATGCTACACCTTCGTTGTATGTTAGCAAGTGGAAAAAATATATACTTCACTGAGCGCACTTCATTTATAGAAGATGCGGAGAAAATGGGTATGGATGCAGGATTAGAGTTGAAATCAAAATGCTTATAAGCTTACCTAAAGTACGTGGAATCTATCGTTATGATGTCTTAATGTCTAAAGCGACGTGGTTAAATGTTGGTGGACGAGCTGATGTATTATTTAAACCATGTGATATTGAAGATTTAACATGCTTGATTAAAAATACTGAACTGCCAGTTAGCGTTATTGGTGCAACATCCAACATAATAGTGCGAGATAGTGGCATTCGAGGAATAACAGTAAAATTAGGTAAGGAGTTTGCATATATTAAAAGTAAGGGTAACAACTCTATTGTAGCTGGGGGAGCTGTGCTGCTCAGCAACCTTGCTCACTTTGCGGGAAATCAGCAGATTAGTGGGTTGGAGTTTCTAGTTGGAGTTCCAGGAACAGTTGGTGGCGGAATAGAAATGAATGCAGGTGGATATTGTAGTGATATCGCAAGTGTTGTACAATCCATAAAAGCAGTGAATCTAGAGGATGGAAACCTATATGAGTTCTCCAGCGAAGAAATGGGGTATTTTTACCGTGGACATAGCCTAAAAGGAAATTGGATTTTTGTTGAAGCTGAGTTTAAAGGAGTAAACTCAGAGTATAAGCTTATACTGCAAAGGTTAAAGGAAGTTATTGAGAGGAAAAATAAAAGCCAGCCAATAAGAGGAAAAACTGCTGGGTGCATATTCAAAAATCCAAAAAACTACCGAGCATGGGAGTTAATTGATAAATCTGGCTGCCTAGGGTTAAATATTGGTGGAGCTAGAATCTCTAAGAAACATTGTAACTTCTTGCTCAATTACGATAATGCAACTGCATCTGACTTGGAAAACCTTGGCAACGAAGTAAAAGATGCAGTAAAGGATAAATTTAATGTTGAACTTGAATAGGAAATAAGGGTTTTGGGTAGCTATTAGATAGTTTTTATAGCTTATGTATATTCGTTCAGGAGAACGGCAAATAAGGTAAACAAGTAATCTAAAAAAATAATCATAGAGAAACCGTGAGGTAAAGTGGTTAATCTTGTAGAACTTTGCAAGAATCTAAAGAGAAAAATAGCAAAGTTATACCAATTCTCATTACTAGTGAATCAAATAAGCGATATTGTAGAGTTATTTAGTTGTGGAGTGAGAAAGAAAGGCAATAGTATGGCCTTTTTTCCATTGTTATCTATCCGTTTATTGTGCAGTGGGAATTAGTATTAGCTGAACGGACACTATTGTTATACTATATCTTATATACAATTGTGCAATATGGACAATGGCATCAAATTTACTAGCGAAATTCAGTGGTTTATGATTGATAATTAAATTTCTTAATTAGTAACCGTTCACACTTAATTTTTCAATCTCACTAATAGAAAGGCCAGCAAATTTGACAATAGTGTTGACATCAACATTGTTAGCCAGCATTGCTTTTGCGATTTCCATTTTTCCTTCGATTTTTCCTTCAATTTTCCCTTCCTCTTTACCGATTTTGATGCCTCTTTCTTCGCCAATTTGGATGCCTTTTTCAGTAGCAAGGTCAAGTCTGTATTCAAGAATGGCTAAGCTACTAAATCTTTTTCATTCCAGCTAAACCTCTCTAATTCATCGTAGGCTAACTTTATTATTGGTGCTTTTTCTGCTATTTTCCTTAAGTCTTCTTCCGTAGTTTCATCTGCATATTTGAAGAAAAATAACCAACGATCCACTATGCTTTCTAGCTGTTCTTCCTTATTCTTAGGAAATTTAGGTAGTTCAATAAATACAAATTGAAAATCTTTTAAGTCATGCTCATTGGTTTTCTCATCTCTTATAGTGTGGCTGGATATATAATCAAGCTTATCAGGAAATAAATTACAATTAGAGATAGCAATAAAGAAAACCTTCTTTAAATCAATGTACTTACCAGATTTATCAGCTTGCCTTGAGTAAGCCTTAGCAGCATATAGTTGAGCTCGTTTTTCGAAGCCTTTATCGCAAGTGAGCTGCATTTCAATCACATACCTAGCCCCACTAGAGTCCCTGCAAAGAACATCAACTATACTTTGCTTATCAGAGGCAATTTCAGGATCCATTATAGCACTGAGGAATTCCACTTCTTGTATAGTATTTATCTCGGTAAACCCTAAAATATCATTCAAAAAATGTATGAGAATATTCTTATTTTTTTCAGTGCCAAAT
>NZ_AWUH01000137.1:0-2629 GCF_000689175.1 Wolbachia endosymbiont of Glossina morsitans morsitans
CTGAGAAAGAATCCCGGAAAGGCAGTAATAGAAATATTGCCCCCAATATATCCTGGGTTAAACAAAAATGAATTCTTGCAAAGTTTAGAAAAAATTATTGAAGAGAGAAGCAGTAGATTAACCATAGGAAAAACTGATATTGCAAATTAACAAAAAAACTTTATAATTAAAAGAAAAGTACAGTATTTTAGTTATTAATATATGGCAAATCATAAGAGTGCTAAAAAAATGATAAAGGTAATAGCAAAGCGCACTTTAATAAATAAGATGCGGAAAAGTAAAACTCGCACCTCTATTAAAAAATTGGTTGATATAATCAAGTCTGGCGACAAAGAAAATGTTGTTCTGGCATTTCGGAATGCTGAATCTAATTTACACAAGGTGTTATTCATAGGAATACTGCTGCGCGTAAAATAAGTCGCTTAAATGCAAAAGTAAAAGCATTGATGACCGCTTAATACGGTTAATGTAAAGTTAACTGTATTAATATATACTCCTCAGTTTGTATATTCTATATAAAATTTAAGTAGCTTAAGTGATGGATAAAAAAGTGCTATTAGAACTAAGTAATGGATTAAAAATCGAGCTACCTGTATTAAGCGGAACAACAGGTCCTGATGTGTTAAATATCAAGGATTTATATGCGATGACAGGATTATTCACTTACGATCCAGGGTTTGTTTCTACAGCTTCATGCTCTTCTACAATTACATTCATTGATGGAGATGAAGGAGTTCTTAAATATAGGGGACATAATATAGCTGATTTGGCAGAGAATAATAATTTTACTGCTGTGATTTATTTATTGCTCTATGGTGAATTACCCAGTTCAGAGCAACACAAAAAATTTCTTCTCAAAATACAAGAATCATCCAAAGTATCAGAGCAAGTTACAAATGTAATTAAAGCATTTCCAAAAACTGCTCACCCTATGTCAATCTTAGTTGCATGTTTTGCAAGTTTGTCAGCATCTTATCATGAAAAGCATGGCAACAATGTCAATGGTGAAGACCTAGATTTTGGAATTTCTGCAATAGCGCAAGTTTCCACAATTATTGCAATGATTTATAGGCATATCAACAATCAGGAATTCATAAATGCTAACAATGAATTAAGTTACAGTGAAAATTTCTTAAAGATGATATTTGGCGATGCTGTTGATAATGATAAAAGCGCCCTTTTTGCAAAAGCTCTGGATAAAATATTTACTCTCCATGCTGATCATGAACAGAATGCTTCTACGGCGGCTGTCAGATTGGTGGGATCGGCTGGTTCTAATCTGTTTGCAAGCCTCTCTGCAGGAGTTGCTACACTTTGGGGACCAGCACATGGTGGAGCTAATGAGGCAGTTATAAATATGCTAAAAGAGATAGAGCAAAGTGGAGATATAGATAAATTCATCGAAAAAGCTAAAGATGATAAAGATCCATTTAAATTGATGGGATTTGGACATCGTGTTTATAAAAATTATGATCCGCGCGCGCGTATATTGAAAGGCGCTTGCCATGAGGTTCTAAGTAAACTAGAACAAAATAATGAACTGCTTAAAATTGCAAAAAAACTTGAAGAAATAGCTTTAAAGGGTGAATATTTCGTATCGTGCGTAAGTTATATTCAAATGTTGATTTTTACTCAGGTATAATAATGAATGCTATTGATATCCCCTCAAATATGTTCACGCCTATTTTTGCACTTGCAAGAACCACTGGTTGGGTTACTCAGTGATATGAAATGATAAATGATAAAGAAACTAAGATCTGTAGACCAAGGCAACTCTATTTTGGTAAATAAATTTATTTTCACTTCATTAGACTTCTTGCATAATCCAAACTAAGTAGAAAAAAGGTGTCATCCGAGTAGCTGACACTGGTTCCTTTACGACGGAAGTGTTCAGAGGTGTCATTCCAGTCTGGAATGGCTTTGTTGCATCACACTTTATGAGATGGTGATTTGTGGTAAATTCATGTAACTATCTCAAATTTAGCCATCAGTGAATTTATTAAGCAAATAGCATTTGATTAGCAGTTCTTTTCCTCGATTTATCTCAGATTTATTCCTAAAACTAAATCCGAATATTTGCTTTAATCTTGAGAAGAACCCTTCAATATAAGATCTTTTCCCATAATTTACTTCTTTTTTCCATTCTTTCATGCCATCTTCACCGTATAATTTTATTAACCTAATAGCAGCATTCCTGTCAGACATATAATCTATTTCTGGATGTTCTGCCGCATTGTTTATTGGTGCAATTTTTGTCTTTATATCATATTTGTTACACAACTTATAAAACTTCTGCCTATCACATGCTCTATCTGCATATAGTGCTTTTATGGCATGCTGAAAATCAACTTCTTTTAGCAAATCACAAGCTCCATAGTGATCAGAGTAGACACCGTTACTGCTGCACTGCTACTGTATTTTACAGCTATTGCTTTTTGGTTGTTTATATTCAATATTACGTGCAATTTTCGCGTTTGCTCATAGCCACGATATTTTCTGTCAGTGCTATTTTCATTGCTGTGACCAGGAGTGTTGTTGTATATACTAATTCCTGTACTGCCTGTAGCAATTTCGATATCTTCCATATTATTTTTATCAATTCTGCAATCATTTATCTTAATATTAAGTT
>NZ_AWUH01000138.1:0-1966 GCF_000689175.1 Wolbachia endosymbiont of Glossina morsitans morsitans
GGTTTTAAGTTTTTCCCATTTTTCTTGACCATTTAGAACTAAAGATTTATATTCATTTTCAATTTTTTCCAATGCTCTTTGATATGAAAAACCTAATTCCTCATATATATCAATATTTATCGATTGCAGTACTACCAAAAATGAAAACAAATTCGGATCAGGTAATTCTTCTCTTGTGTGATTCAGAAGACACAGCTTTATTTTTTTTACGCAGTATTCTATTGTTTTTAACGATAGTGACAGGCTTTCTGCATAAAATATAAAACTATCTACAATCAAATTTTTTGACTTTTTCGGTAATTTAATATTTTCAAATAGTTCTTTTGTAAATTTTTCTATCGGTTGTTTTGGCAAATGTAAAGAGAGATCAGTAAAAGATTTTAGGTCAAAATTTGGTCCAAGTATTGTGCTGATTGCTCTTTGTATATTACTCTTATCTTTACTTACAGAAATAATGAAAACCAGCCCCTCCACATCAAGCATATACTTTATAGATTCCAAAAAATCGACAACGAATTTAGGACGGCACACATCAAGATTATCCACCATTATATAAATGTTTTTGTCTTTTCTGATTTTATTAACCACATCCGCTAACTGTGTTTTAAAATCTCTAGTACTCTCTTTTCTTCTTTGGAGAAGACTTAATTCACTCAAGACAAAACCTATGTCTTTTTTATCAGCCTCTTTTGCAGCATCAAGAAATACTGAAAGCATAGCAAGTGGAGATTTACTGATCAGCTTTCCTAGTGTGTTTAGAGAAAATAGCTCTTGGTTTATGTTCTTGAACTGTTGTATAACACTCCTTTTTACTTTATACGATACAAATAAATCTTCAAATAGGAAATTTAAAAAAGAAGGCAGTGGTTGGTCCAATGCATTGATATCCCATGCACTATAATAAGCTGCAATTTCATTTTGCTGTTTTAACTCTTTTACCCATTCTTTCAAAAAAAACGTCTTGCCCCATCCATCATATCCTTCCAAAGATATTATTGTAAAAGACTGATCAATTGTTTTAATTATAGTGTTGAATTTACCTGAAAATTGCTTATAGTTTAGGCGGTCATTTTCCCAAGCCACCACTTTAAGTGGTGGCACTATTTTTTCTTTTTGAATGTTATTAGCGCTATAAGTTTTTTTAAGTCACATGTCTTATTTTATATTTAACTCATATTCTTGTCTTGAAGTAAGTGCTATCCTCAGCGTTCCTTCATCAAGATAGTCAATTTCTCCGCCCATTGGTATGCCGCAAGCAAGGCGTGATATTTTCACATCCAAATTTTTTAGCAATTCAATTATATATTGTGCAGTAACTTGGCCCTCTAATGTCGGATTAATTGCGATAATTATCTCTTCAATTTTAGACTCTGTCACTCTTTTCAGAATAGTGTTAAGGTTGAGTTCTTTTGGACCTATGCCATTTATTGCAGACAATCTGCCACCCAAAACATGGTATAAACCTGAATATATATTTCCTTTTTCAAACGCCCATAGATCACCTAATTCTTCTACTACACACAGTAACTTAGTGTCACGTTTTGGGTTAGTACAAATAGAACAAGGTGACTTAGTATCTAGATTTCCGCAAACTTCACACTCTATTATAAGATCTGCTAGCTCTTTAATCAAAGATGCAAGTGGTAGCATAACTTTTTCTTTGTTTTGGAGTAAATGTATAACTAACCTGCGTGATGATGGTGGCCCTAAACTTGGCAATTTAGAGAAAGCATGAACTAGATTCTTTATGTTAACGTTCATTCAATAAATTCAGAATAGGCAGTCAAAATGGTAACATCAAACCCTTTGTAAAGAAAGTGGTAAGTTTCTCTTGATCCCACTTTGACCAGCTATAGAAAAAATTTTTTACTTTAACGAAAAAAATTACTTCCGCAACACTTAAAGCCTGATTATAATAGACTTCTTGCATAACCCAAACTAAGTAGAAAAAAGGTATCATCCAAGT
>NZ_AWUH01000139.1:0-1484 GCF_000689175.1 Wolbachia endosymbiont of Glossina morsitans morsitans
TTGATCTTGCATGCTTCGGACCCATATCAGCGTCTTTGGCAAAAGACCGTTTTTCTCCATTTAATGATAGTTTTTGGATTAAGGTTATAGTACCTGGAGAGTTTTGCTATGCTCTCTTTACTATTTTGTATTGCTCTACGAATTGTCTCTGTTGTTTTGGCGCACCCATGTAATATTTGTCCCATAATTCCTCCTTTGATGGTATTGTTTTCTCATATTTTATCATACCATCACACTCTGGGACCATACATCCCCCCTCCCCCCTAATTCCTATATCAAACCTTTCTTTACTAGATTATATAGTCAATATAAAAAGCCATATAAAATTGCTTCCACTGCTGCCATGAGGAAATTGCTTATTCTTGCTAACTCTTTAGTCAGAGATGACAGGGTTTTTACTGAGGAATATAACTCTCTGTCTGTTTCTATCTAAGAGCCAGCATAGCTGTGGATAAGCACGTTTATACAGATAAAAGTACTTATCCACAGCTACATCAATTTTTCTATTGACTTTTAACACAACTGCTGAACAGATACATTCGTCATCCCGCTACGCGTTAGCGGCCAAGATACCGCGGCGGTATGACGTGGGAAACCTGACTTGCATTAGCTATAAAATAGTGATTTATATAAATCCCATAGCATGCCGAATGAAGCGTTTTTTGAGGAAATTTGAATTTTCAACTGCAATCAAGCCAAGATTTCTTAGTGCTTTAGCGCAGAATATTCTGTTGGAAAACATCCTATTTAATCCATCAGTTGCAAGCGCCATTGTAAAATTATCAAAGTATCTGTTACGTGAAATTTTCTTTAATAAATAACTACTGCCAACATCAGTACCAGCCGCTTTTGCAGCAACTACGTGCTTTATAACACTTTCTACATCTCTAATTCCAAGATTAAGTCCTTGACCTGCAACTGGATGAATTGAATGTGCTGCATCGCCGATAAGCAAAACTCTACCCTTATATAACTTTTTTACAAAAGCAAAACTTAAAGGATAAAGTTTTCTTTCACCCTCTAATTTTATCTCTCCTAAATAAGAACCAAATCTTTTTTTAAGCTCTATAATAAAATTCTTCTTCAGACAGATTCATTAGCATTTTTGAAATTTCAGATTTTTCTGTCCAAACTATCGAAGAAGTATAGCCACCCTTCATCGGTAGAATTACAAATGGACCGCCAGGGAAAAAACGCTCCACAGCTAAGTTTTGGTGATGCAGTTCATGCTTTACATTAAATACTATGCTACTTTGTTTATAGTCAAATTTCACTGTCGGTATAGAAAATAACTCTGGTAATTTAGAGTTTTTGCCTTCAGCGCAGATAAGTAGCGATGATATTAATTCCTGGTTATTATCAAGAATCACTTCCACATATCCTGAATCACAAGCAATTGTTTTATAGGAATGTGGAGAGTATATATTCAGTTTATTCAAAAAATTATTGTTGATTGCATTCCATATAGCAGCATTGTTAATAAC
>NZ_AWUH01000140.1:0-4298 GCF_000689175.1 Wolbachia endosymbiont of Glossina morsitans morsitans
GTCTGATTTCTTCTAGAAGACTCATTTGTTCAACTTTGTCCTCTATATTCAATTGGCTTTGGTTTAGTACTTTTAGCGTATTTTCGATATTCTTTACCCTATATAATACTTCCTCTAAAAACTTATAAGATTGCATATTTGTTCATTATTTTAGAAAACATCTGTTTAATACCGTAATAGATTAATAATAAAGTTAAAAGTATATTTGCTTAAAGTACAATAAAAAATTGTACTTTTTATTCCTTTATTGGATTTTTCTACTCAGAGTCCAGCATATTATAGGAAAATTAATTGTAAGGTTGTAGAAAAAAGTATTTAGTATTTTATTTCTCTTGACTATATTACAATATGGAGAGATATTAGCTACTGAAATTAAAGTTACGCGCTATTTAAAATTTATGGAGGGTTTAGTAATGTGGAGTAGACTGGTTATAATGTGCTGTTTTTGTTTATTACTTACTGGTGTAAGTTCTTGCCCAAAAAAAGGAGCAAATACAACAAATAAAATAAATTCTGTTGTTAAGCAGATAGGTGATAAAAGAGTTTTCTTTGGTTATGATGAATCTAGTATTGCTGAAGTAAGTGCGGATGCATTACTTGACGTAATGGAGGTGTTACAAGATAACCCTGACGCGAAGGTTACTTTAACTGGTCACACTGACAACCGTGGTTCTCATGAATATAATCTTGCGCTAGGCGCTAGAAGGGCTGATGCAGCTAAAAAATTTATGGTTAGTTGTACACCCTACATAGAAAACAGAATAAAAACTGCTTCTAAAGGTGAAACTGAGCCTTTGGTTAATGTAAAAGATGATTCTAGAAATTCTAAATATGAAAAAGAGCATGCTAAAAATCGTAGAGTGGAATTTTTCATTTTTCTGGAATAAAGAAATAGTTTCTTGCATTAAAACCTGGATCCCAGTGTCAAACACTGGGATGACATAAAGAAAGGGCACTGGGGTAGACAAAAAAGGACAAACTTGTCATATTTCGTTGCTTGTTAGCGGGATCTATATATACCACAAATAAGTCGCGGTATGACGTAAGAGATCTGACCTGTCTGGCCATCAAGAGACATAATGGAATTAGAGTTATTATTTCAAAATGTGGTTAATAGTTTTGCTTTCTATAACAATCAAGTTGCAGTTGCAGTATCAGGTGGTGTAGATAGTATAGTCTTACTGCACTTAATGACTAACTGGGCAAAAAAAAACAAGCTTTCACTTCCTACAGCATTAATGGTAAATCATGGGTTACGTCCAGAGTCTCAAAAAGAAGCTGATTTTGTTGTAAGTTATGCAAAGGAACTTGGAGCAAAGGAATCGTTCATATTAAATTGGGAGAAGCAAAATATTAAAGGCAATATTCAGTTACAGGCACGAAAAGCACGGTATAAGTTACTAGCAGAGTGGTGTAAAAATAATAATGTTAAATATTTACTTGTTGCTCATCACAAAGATGATCAAGCAGAAACGTTCTTGTTAAGATTAGAGCGAGGTAGTGGCGTAGATGGATTATCATCAATGGACTACAAGTCTTTCCTAAATGGTATTTATATATTTAGGCCATTGTTAAATTTTAGTCGTAGTGAAATAGAAAAGTACGCTAAGCTTCATCGGTTAAAATGGATCGAAGATAGAAGCAACTATGACTTAAAATACAGGCGAACTTTATACCGTAACTTACTTAAAGCAAGTGATAATCAAGAGATTTTAACAGAGCGAATATGCCTCACAGCCCTTCATATGAAAAGAGCTGCAAAAGCGTTGATGCACTACACACGCCTTGCGTTTAATGACTGCGTTAATGTGCATGATCTTGGTTATATTGAAATTAAACTAAGTGAGTTTTATCAATTGCCAGAGGAAATAGCCTTGAGGCTTCTTCTTTACTCCATAATGGCAATTGCCAGTAAACATTATAAACCAAGGTACAACAGCCTTATCGTAATATTTAATAAAATATTGCAAAAGGATAGTAATGTTAACTGTACACTTTCTGGGTGTAAAATAAGAAAACATGGAGAAAATATCTTGATAATTAGAGAATCGTCAAAGAGACAAGAAATTACCTTAAACCTACCTTTAAATGAACCTACTCAATGGGATAACAGATTTAGCTGCACAATACTCGGAAATCAAGAGTGTTCAGTTATCATCGCTCCATTAAAAAAAACACAAAAAGTTCCTGAATTTCTGAAGGATTACAACTGCTGCCCTGAAGTTTTCTATTCTTTGCCTGTAGTGCTAAAAGATGGAAAGGTGCTTGCTTATCCTGATGTAAATTATAACGGAAAAAATACCAATGACGATAAGGTTCAATGCATTATTAATAGCACGATAAAACAAAATTTGGTAAGCTTGATTAGTATTTAGTTAGAAATAGAAATGAAAAAATTTTTAGAAGGCTTATTGATCTGGTTAGTAATTATTGTTCTTATTTCAGTTGCTTATATTCAGTTCAGCGGAAATGTAGGTAAAAGCAAAACAATTATACCTTTTTCGGAATTTTTAACTAGACTAGAAGACAATGATGTAGAAAATATTGTCATAAAAAACCAGAGCATTGAAGGCAAGTTCAGGGACGGTTCAAGTTTCAATTCAAGCGGTGTCATATATAGCGACCTAATAGAAAATTTACATGATAGAAAAGTGAGATTCTCCTTTTCAACTGGAGATTCTGCCATGAACGTAATTGGTGGATTACTTATCTCATGGGTCCCAACATTTATCTTTATTGGCTTCTTGCTATTCTTTCTTAAACAAACACAAGCGGGGGGCAACAGAACTATAAGCTTTGGCAAGTCAAGGGCTAGACTCATGACTAGTGGAAAAAAAGTAACATTTGATGATGTTGCCGGAATTGATGAAGCAAAAGAAGAGCTAGTAGAGATCGTTGATTTTCTTAAACAAAGGCAAAAATTTCAAATATTAGGTGGAAAAATACCAAAAGGGTGCCTTTTGATTGGCTCTCCTGGAACTGGTAAAACTTTACTTGCTCGTGCAATTGCAGGAGAAGCTAATGTGCCATTCTTTAGTATTTCTGGATCTGATTTTGTTGAAATGTTTGTGGGTGTTGGTGCAAGTCGTGTTCGTGATATGTTTGATCAAGGCAAGAAAAATGCTCCTTGTATAATTTTTATAGATGAAATAGATGCGGTGGGTAGGCATCGTGGTATTGGTCTTGGTGGCGGCAACGACGAAAGAGAGCAAACATTAAATCAGTTATTAGTTGAGATGGATGGCTTTGAGTCTAATGAAGGTGTAATAATAATTGCTGCGACTAACCGTCCGGATGTCTTAGATCCAGCACTGCTTAGACCTGGTCGTTTTGACCGACAGATTACTATTTCTTTACCCGATATAAATGGGCGTGAAAAGATATTAAATACTCATATAAAGAAAATATCAATAGCACCAGATGTAAACGTGAAAACAGTTGCAAGAGGAACACCAGGCTTTTCTGGAGCTGATTTAGCAAATTTAGTGAACGAATCTGCACTTATTGCTGCAAGAAGAAACAAGAAGATTGTTACCATGGACGATTTTGAATATGCACGTGATAAAGTGATGATGGGCGTAGAAAGACGATCCCTAATTATGACAGAAGAGGAAAAGAGACTGACTGCATACCATGAAGCTGGTCATGCGATAATTGCTGTTAATATGCCTGCTTCTGATCCTATACACAAGGCAACAATTATTCCACGCGGTAGAGCACTCGGTTTAGTTATGAGACTACCAGAAACAGATAGAGTGTCCCTCACAAGAGAAAAGATGATAGCAGATATTACTGTTGCTATGGGTGGAAGAGTGGCAGAGGAGCTAATTTTTGGCTACGATAAAGTCACAAGCGGTGCATCTTCGGATATAAAACAAGTATCTGATTTATCACGCGCTATGGTAACAAAATGGGGAATGAGTGACAAAATAGGCCCGATCTATCACAATCGCGAACAACACCATCCACATGGTTCTGAGATAATTTCTGAAGATACGTTAAAACTTATAGATGAAGAAGTAAAGAAAGTTGTGTCTTCTTGCTATGAAAAAGCAAAAGACATTTTGACCAAGCATAAGAAAGGCTTAGATCTCATTGCCGAAAATCTACTGGAGTTTGAAACTTTAACAGGAGATGAAATAAAGGACATATTAAATGGAAAAAAAATAGTTAGAGAGGAAAATGAGAAGAATGAGAAAATAAAAAAATCCTCTCTCTATGAGAGTTGACCTCATCTTAAAAATGCTAATCAGCTAACGCTGCAATAAAACATTCAGAATTGTAACTGTCAATATAAA
>NZ_AWUH01000141.1:0-2730 GCF_000689175.1 Wolbachia endosymbiont of Glossina morsitans morsitans
CCACATCAGAGCATACTGTTTGTGTTGGATTAAATTTTGATTTAAATCGAATTCCTTTTAGGGTTGATACAGTAGGGCTTCAACAGGGTAGGTTTCCTTTAGTACAAAGATTGTTTGAGTATATAGAAGATGAAGAGGTTGGAGAGAATATTAGAGATTTCTTGCTTCAACATCTTCCTGGTGAAATACCAAGAAATGCAGAGAATTATAACAGAATATTTGATTGTATAACTGGTTTTACTTTTGGGAGTAGTGCTTTTGCTAGAGAGTATTTAGAGCTGGAAGAAGGAGAAGATCGAGTACGTGTAAGAAAGTATATATTTAGATACGGTGATGGAGATTTAAGAAGACATGCTTTAACTATGGTCTTTTATGCTCAGGGTTATAATATAGTTACACTTCATATTAGAGCTTGCGATGCGCAACAGCAAGAGGCTATCGATTTACAAGCTCTTAATGTTAATAGAAATAATGTTCATGTATGGGAAATTTCATGCACACTTAATGACCAATTTGAGCTAGATATTGATCAACCAAATGACCTTGGTTTATATCACGATTACCAAAATAATAATGCAAATAATTTTCTTGATGGTGATCTTATACAAGTGCCTAATGTTGAAAATGTACATGGTATTTCAGAAAGAGTTATGGATGATGGCTGGCAAGATGTAGGGCAGCATGGAGAGCTGTTTCAAGAGATCTCTGGAATATTGATGCCACTTAGGGACGCAATAAATGTTAATAGTGAGGATAAGTTTCGTTCTATACTACATGGTACATTTTATGCTAGTGATAATCCTTATAAAGTGCTTGCTACGTATAAAGTTGGTCAAACATATAGTTTGAAAAGGGGTCAGGAAGAAGAAGGAGAAAGGGCAATACTCACAAGAATTACAGAATTACAGATTAGACCTTTTATTATTAAGACAATCTACGGAGAATGCTCCAGATACTCATCCGATTGTATATGTATTAGGATTTGCTGATAATGCAGAAGAAGTAGCACAAAAGGAGAATAATGCAAAAGATCGAATAAAAGAACTTATGAACAAGCAAAGAGGATATTTGCTTATTACTTCTGGAAATGAGGTGGTTTTATTTCCTCTTATATTTAATGCAGGTGCAGGGAGATTAGAAGGTCTTATATCTATTCCAGAAGGAATAGGAAGAGAAGAGTATGTACATAGACTTGATCGTGGTGGTCGTGACTCAAGACCAGGAGTATTAGTGGGACCTGAAAGTGTTATTGATGAAAATCCGCCAGAGGGTCTATTATCAGATCAGACTCGTGAAAATTTAATAAATTATATTCGAGAAAATCCCGGACGGAACCGGATTTTACCGTTTGATCTAGGTGATAATCGATGTGTTAGTATTATTACCTTCGAAGGTAGTATACAACAACTCCTAGAAATACTAAGGTCAAGAATAAGGGGAGGTGATAATTCCATTCCTACAGCACAAGAGATAAGAAGACAAATAAGAGATATTCTTAGAAATCAAGGGATAGAAGTAAATGATCTACTTACACTAGAATTTGCGACGAGAAATGGACATTATGATTATTGGCTTCAACAAATTGATATAGCTCACGCTGGAAGATTGCGATATCAGCTTCGTACTGAAGGTAATCACACTTTTGAAGTAGCTAATTTGGCAAGGAATGACGGTAACGAGCATATTGTTAGAGTATTAAATCAATTTAGGGAAAATGAAAAACAACAGCGTTTAACTTTAATCATTACTTTAAATAATACTCTTTGGGTTACACTAGTGATTGAACGTCAAAATGGGAACTATGTTGGGTACTATGCTGATTCAACTGCTACTGCTGTTCCAGGTGGTATTACTGATATCATTCAAAATAACTTAGGAAATAATATCAGCATTAATAATGTTTCTGTTAGTCAGCAAACAGATGGTTGGAATTGTGGTTTATGGGCATTAGAAAATGCTAGTGATATTAATCAAGTTCTAAACGAAAATCCTGTTGGGCAAGTGCAGAATATCATAAATATAATACGCGATTTTCTTGGAAGAGACCACCCAAACAGAGATAGAAATTACTTTCAGAACATAAGAGTGGGCATTTCGCAATTATTCAGGAATGATCCGGGATTTCAAGATGTGCAATTGCAAGCATACATTCAAAATAGAGAACAAATTGATCCATTACTACGTACTTATCTAGAATTAGGATATCACAGAGTAGGAGGAGGGTATGGATTAGTAGAAGCACCTATATCGCTTGGTGTTAGTGATTCCAGTAATTTTGGTGACCTGCTACAGTCGAGTTTAAAAGGTCCTGAAGCTAGTCGTGTTTCTGACCTTAGCAAAGGTAAAGGCGGTAAGTAGAGGTAATCGGTAGATGAAAGGAGTGTAACAAAAACCTTATGCATCAAGTAAAGATTGTGAGCAAGTTTAAAGAAGTTAAGGTGGGTAACCTGTTTTTTTCTACTTGCAGCAATGTTTCAAAAAGTATATGTGTCGAGTTGGGTAAAGTTGAAGGAGGTTCTTAAATGAGCAACTATTAATTTGGTAGTGTATAACATTAATAAATTTAAATGATGCAACCATTTCTAGCAAACAAAAATCAGCTAGCGTGAGAAGATTTTTCTTGGAATCGCGTGGTCCACCATGTGTACCATACGAACTTTTTCATATAGTGATTTTGCTATACGCTAAAACTAGCCATATTAGGGCATTTCATCCATATCTACATACGAA
>NZ_AWUH01000142.1:0-19095 GCF_000689175.1 Wolbachia endosymbiont of Glossina morsitans morsitans
TTCTGGTTCTACTGAGAGTATCACTGAAGCAGCAAACGCAATTGCTATTAACCCTCGATATTTTCTCTCTATCATTATTGCAACGAGTACTAAAATCACCATGATGTAGGCACGCTGAGCAGAAATTTGCATACCGGTAATCAACAAATAAAACGTGGTTGGCAAGATAGTAAGGAATGCAGATATTTTCTTGGTGTTATACTTAAGAGTCAAAGTTTCAGATATTGCGAATAAAATTACGAAACACTACAAAAAACAGACCAGCAACGAATGATAAATAGCAAACCAGATATGGCAAACAAATGTGCTGTACCTGAATCTCGTATCGCGTCCATAGTTTTTTGTATCTATGCCATCTTTTTTACCGTATCAGTAATGCAGAGATTATATCCGCATGTGGTTTCTTGATATTTTGCTGCAGGTTTTCATAAATGTATTGACGGAAAGATTCTATATACTCTAGAAATTGCCTTGCTTCAGCCTTTTTGTGCAGGGCTATTTTGCTTGTTGCAAAAGCCTGTTGCACTTATTTTCTGGTAATATGCTATTCTTGCAAAATCGTATGCATACTCCGAGGGCACAATCTTTAGAGGGAAGAGTTTTGCTGATAATTTTACTTGATCGCCTATTTTAATGCCTTTTTCCACTTTGGTTCTAACTGATATTCTGATGTTATCTAGAGCTCTATCCGGTGTCATTCCAGCGCGTGACGCTGGAATCCATATCTTTTTTTTCTGGATCCCAGTATCAAGTACTGGGATGACAAAAGGGGGCACTGGGATAACAGGAGAGGATTTTTGAGATAGTAGGGGATTTTTTCAACAGAAAGCAGAAATTGTTTATATGAGCCCCTGTCGTTAATATCCTTCACTGTGGCAACGATATCTTTTACATATCTCTCTTTATCAAGAATTTGAGTATCAACTAAAGCTGTTCTTAATTTACTAGCTGTAAATCCTATGAGCACTGCAATTAAAGCGATACACAATATCGCGTACCTTTTATACAATATCGCAATCAAAATTAGTGTGGGTAAAAGCAAAAGAAAAATAGATATGCAGCTTGGTTCAAAACTTAGGGAAAAATAGGTTAGAATTCCTACACACTGAAAAACAGGAAACCACAGTATCAAGTTATATTGTTCATTGCGCAGATTGTTACGTATATAACTAACTATTATGTCAAGAAAAGTTAATAAGTGTGTCGATATTTGCATGTGGTGAAATTTTATTTTTCTTTTTTCATTATTTGTATATATAATAACTAAATAAGCAACGACGCGGGATGGAGCAGCTCGGTAGCTCGTCAGGCTCATAACCTGAAGGTCGTAGGTTCAAATCCTACTCCCGCAACCATTTTTAAGGATATAGTTGTTCCACTTTCCAATCGCTTCCCTCAACAAGAGTGTATCTAAATCTAATGTGCTTCCTATATTCACCTTCTTGCCAAAATTCAATTACTTTTGGGATTACACAAAATCCCACCCAAAAATCAGGACGAGAAACTTGTGTATTGTGAAATTCTTCTTCCTTCAATTTTATAGCTTGCTCAAAATCTTGCCAATCTTTCAGAATGCTCGATTGTTTTGAGCACCATGCGCTAATTTGACTACCCAGCGCTCGAGAAGAGAAGTATTTGTCAGTTCTTTCATCGTTTAGAAGTTTAATCTCCCCTTCAATTCGTACTTGCCTAGCAAATTCTATCCAATGAAACACTAACGCAGCTTTGGGGTTCTCAGTCAATTCTTTCCCTTTTTTACTGTTTATGTTAGTGAAAAACACAAAACCTTCTTTACTATATTCCTTTAGTAATACTACTCTTGCAGATGGAATGTAGTCTTTGCTACAAGTTGCTAGCGTCATTGCAGTTGGTTGTTTACACGGAGAATTAAGTACTTCTTTATACCACTTTGAAAATAAATCAAACGGATCTTGTTCGGGTGAAAATATCATATCAAAAAATAAAATCTTAATTCTGGCACGCGTTGCAAAAATAAGTGCTACGGCCATTTTGTCGTATAAGTGTTATGATATTATTGCAAATCTTGCAAGGTTTTTGAACTTTACCATATACGTAAAAGTTATTTTGAAAGTATCCAGCAGATCCAGATGGCTGTGCATAATCTTTCAGTGTTGAACCGCCTGCAGCAATTGCATCACTCAGAGTATTTTTTATTTCAGCAGCAAGTTTTTTGCACTCTCTATAGGTCAAGTCTTTTGCTGACCTGAGTGGTGATATGCGGGCTCTAAACAAACTTTCAGAAGCATATATATTCCCTACGCCAACTATTAATTTATTATCCATTAATGCTGATTTGATATTCACTTTTTTGTTTTTCAGCAACTCCTGTAAATAATCTCCACTGAATTCATCCGTGAGGGGCTCTATTCCGAAACCGTCAAAAAAATTTATTTCTTGTTCTTTGCTTAAAGTAATAACTAATCCAAATCTTCTTGGATCATTAAAGATTATTGAAGTATTATCGGAAAATAAAAATACCACGTGATCGTGCTTATTCCGCACTTGATCGTGGTCAGCATATATAAGCTTTCCGCTCATGCCAAGATGTATGATGACAGCCATACTATCATCTGTATTCGAGATTATGTACTTACCTCTACGTTTAATATCATTTATGACTCTGCCCTTTAGCACATCATCAATATTTTTTGTTATTGGGGCACGTAAATTCCAATTATTAACTATGACATTACTAATTTGCTTGTTTTTAATTTTATCAAGCAAAAAATTAGAGATTACTTCCACTTCCGGTAATTCTGGCATCTTGTCTACTCTGTTGCTGCTTTTTTCTTTTTAAAATATTTTGCTTTAAAGCTTTCGCTAATCTTTTTCTCTCTTCTTCTTTTTCCTTATTTTTTTTATGTTATTCATTATCATAATATGTGAACTTGCCGTTGTAGCTCAGGTGGTAGAGTACGTCATTGGTAATGACGAGGTCCCAAGTTCGAATCTTGGTAACGGCACACTGATTATACTTATGATATTGCATAACTTGTAAGCAAGGCTTAAAAGAAAGTTAAAGAGGTAAGTTGTCATGCTTTTTCCATATCCTTTCTACCTTCTTGTTTTTGAGTAGCTCTAATGCTTTATAAAAGTGATACCTTGTTTTACTTGGCACTATAATGTCATCAATGTATCCATGTGATGCAGCAAAAAATGGATTAGCGAACTTTTCTTTGTATTCTTTAATTAACGTTTGCTGATCTTTTTCGTGTCGAAATATAATCTCAACTGCACTTTCAGGGCCCATCACAGCTATTTCAGCAGTTGGCCAGGCATAATTTATATCACCTTTTAGATGTTTCGAATTCATAACAATGTATGCACCACCATACGCTTTTCTAGTGATAAGGCTAATTTTCGGCACGGTCGCTTCAGCGTAAGCGTAAAGCAGTTTCGCTCCGTGTTGTATTATATTATTGTATTCTTGATTTGTACCCGGCAAAAATCCTGGAATATCAATAAGTGTGATGATCGGAATGTTAAATGCGTCACAAAACCTTACAAACCTCGCAGCTTTTCTTGAAGAATCAATATCCAAACATCCTGCAAGGTGCATAGGTTGATTTGCAACAATACCGACAGTATTTCCTCCAATTCTACCAAAACCAGTTATGATATTACGAGCAAAATCAGGTTTCAGTTCAAAGAAATTCCTTTCATCACAAACTTTTTCAATGAGTTCATACATATCATAAGGGGTATTAGGATTGGTAGGAATTAGAGTGTTTAAGGATTCATCAATGTCGTCAACATCATTACAGATTGGTGCAGATTTTGGTGATTCTTGATTATTTGCTGGTAAGAAAGTAAAGAATTCACGCATTTTTAGCAGCATTTCAACATCATTATTGAATGCAAAATCCGCTACTCCTGTTTTGCTTGTATGAATTTTTGCTCCACCGAGGTCTTCGAAACTTACGTCTTCGTAGGTAACCTTTTTTACTACATCTGGCCCGGTTATAAACATATATGAACTGTTTTTCACCATGAAAGTAAAGTCAGTTAATGCTGGGGAATAAACTGCACCTCCTGCACATGGGCCCATAATTAAAGAAATTTGTGGTATAACACCCGATGCATTTACGTTTCTTTGAAAAATTTCTCCATAACCAGCAAGAGAATTTACTCCTTCCTGAATTCTGGCTCCACCAGAATCATTTAGTCCGATAATTGGAACTCTGGCATTAATTGCCATATCCATAATTTTGCATATTTTTTTTGCATGTGACGCACCAAGTGAACCACCAAAGACAGTAAAATCCTGAGAATAAACAAAAACTTTTCTGCCATAAATAGTACCATGACCAATCACTACCCCATCACCTAAAAAATTAGCATTTTGCATGCCAAAATCATTTACATGATGTTTTACGAATTTATCGTATTCTGCAAAAGAACTTTCATCGAGCAATATACTGAGCCTTTCTCTAGCAGTTAATTTCCCTTTTTCATGTTGTTTGGTAATCCTGTCAGAACCGCCTCCTTTTTCAGCTTCTAGTGTCTTTGGTTTTTAGATTTTCTAGTATCTTAAAGTCTTGCATACAATAAAGTAGTTTTCAAATTAGTTGTAGACTTTATTAAGTTTACAAACCCTACTAACTATACACATACACTATTGCTATATGCAACAATGTATGTATGATAATTGTTAATGCTCTGGTGATTCATGGTCACTACTTTGAAAATGTTGCGATGTGTCAATACTTTTCGTATTAGAAAGAGGTGGATTAACTGCACTGCTTTTCGTTTGTGCAAAACTTTTAACAGCCTCAACAACCTTGCTTATATGAGGTTCTTTTTCTAGCTCTTTTAGGTACTTTGAGAAGATTTCACAACTTTTGTCATCCATATGTACCGTTATTTTACCAAAACTTTCAGCTTTTTCAGAAGATAAAATCATTTCGATCTTTTCATCGCCTACCCTAAAGGTCATTTTTACTTTGCCTTGCATATCATGATATTGCCAGCTTTTTATTCAGATTAGATTATCTCCTTCTCCTATTCGCAATGCACCATATTCTAAGTCCTTAAATTCCGGGGAGTTCATAAAATTTTGCAGGAGTGATCACACTTTTTTCTGGACACTGTACATAATAAAATTTATTATCTCTTTCTACTACAATTCCTTTTTTTTTGTCATTTTCAATACTATCACTTACAATTTGTTTTAGACGTGACAAATATTCGCCGCGTTCTTTCAGTATATCTTCTGGCAATAATCTCCGAACTTCTTGGCTCACATCAGTGCCTGTTGAAACTAGATTAAACATTTCTAACATAAGAGGCCGTAGTATTTCTTTTCCAGTCTCAGTAACATTTTTATCTTGCTCCATGAGGTGGTATAAGATCAGTATCGAATAATCTATTATTGATGACTTTTTTCTCCTTGGAATACATCAACACTAAACATGACCTTGTGCTTTTTTGCATCGTCTATAGATTTTTGAAGTCTCTTTGCTATGTTTTCGATAGCTTCATCATTAGGTAAGTGTTCAGGCAATGGCGTCAACTTAAGGAAAAATATCAGCGATAGTGTATAAAAAAGTGCAAGAAACAGCACTTTTGTTTCTAGTTTATTTCAACAGAAAACTTTAAAATGTGCCGTTTTTAGGTGAGGCATGCAAAAAGGAAAAGATCTTATCTTACGAATTAAAAATGCAATATACTCGAAAAGCTTTCAGAAAATCCATTGTGTTGAGTCTTACACGAACAAGAAAACTTCCGTTTTCGACAGTATTTTCTATGATTTTAAAGTTAGTTTAAAAAAGTTTGGGAATAGAATGTGAACTTATGGAGCCATTGACATGTACCCTCAAAGCAAGTTTTTCTAAAGCAAGGTATAAGATTTGCCATACAGGCTTTCAAGAATTTAAGCATCCAAACAGCCTATCAGGATGAACCTGAGTTGGAGAGGCTATAGACTTATTGCAGCAGATGGTTCTGGTATGAGATTACCCAGCTCTGGGGAAATTGTATCCGAGTTTGAACCAAATGGAACAACAGGCACCATTGGCAATTTGTTTGTTGATTTGTGTACTTCATTGATTTGCAGTGCTCGTCTTGCAGCTTGGAATATAGGTGAACAAACGTTGACGGCAGAGCAATTACCCGAAGTTATCACTCAAATGCGTTTATTATAGCCTTTCTTATAATAGTCCGAATGCGATAAGATATGTGTTTATGTCTATAGCAGGCCAGTAGCATATTACGGTCTGTTCGGATTATTGTAAAAAGAGCTATAAAATCCGACCGGGACAGCCGCAATAAAGTAGATAAGCCTAAACGCCATCATGTCTTTAGGAGAGTTTGCTAATGAAAATTCTTAAGTTGACGTCATTGGCTGAATGGATACGATTTATTTCAGTGCACGAGCTGGTCCTTTTCGGATTTTAGCGCTGTGTACATAACTGCACGAACGTCTAGTTTAGGGGTAAGAAAAATTAGGGCCTGCAAATTAATCCAAACACATAAGTGTAGTGTTACCACCAAATGCTGTAGTGTTAACACTTACAACTTTTTCTGTAGAAAAACGCTGTAAATAATGAGAACCACCAGCTTTTGGCCCAGTGCCAGATAGTCCTCTACCACCAAATGGTTGTATCCCAACTGCTGCACCTATCTGGTTACGGTTGATGTAGACATTTCCAACTGATATTTTTTTACTTATAGTATCAATTTGACTTTGTATACGACTCTGCAAAGAAAACGTGAGTCCATATCCAGTACTATTTATATCACTTATAACTTCATTTAATTCTGACTTGTTAAAACGTATGATATGTAAAATAGGACCAAATACTTCTTGCATTAATTGCGAAATTTTTTGTATTTCATAAATATATGGAGGAAAGAAATAACCATTATGAGAATTTGTATCCATGGGTACTTTAAATAACAGATTTGAATCTTCGTCCTCTGACATTTTTTGCGTATGTTGAGTTAGCATATCGATAGATGCTTTGTCAATTATTGGACCAATATCAGTACTAAGTTGTATTGGGTCACCAATCTTGAGTTCTTGCGCTGCACCGCATATCATTTTTATCTGCTTCTCTGCTATGTCCTCTTGAATAAACAGCACTCTAAGTGCAGAACAGCGTTGACCACTGCTACGAAACGCAGAAAGCAAAGCATCCATAGCCACTTGCTCTAAAAGAGCAGAGCTATCAACTATCATAGCATTGAGCCCTCCTGTTTCAGCAATAAGTGGCACAATAGGACCATCCCTATTTGCAAGCATTTTATTGATTATTTGAGCAGTTTGTGTTGAGCCAGTAAAAGCTACTCCGGCAATTCTATTGTCTGGAACTAATATTTTGCCTAAATATCCACCATCCCCAGGAATGAGGTGTAACACATTCTTTGGTATCCCAGCTTCATGTAGTATCTTAACAGCTTCGTAGGCAATAATCGGCGTTTGCTCTGCCGGTTTTGCCAGCACTGCATCACCTGCTGCAAGTGCAGCTGAGACCTGCCCAATGAAGATAGAGAGCGGAAAATTCCACGGTGATATGCATAAGAAAACTCCTCTGCCTTCAAAAAAGATGAAGTTATCTTCACCTGTTGGGCCCGGCAATTTTTTCCAGTCGCTCAGTTCATTTTTTGCTATCATTGCATAATAACGCAGAAAGTCGATTGCCTCTCTTACTTCTGCTATTGCATCGGATAAAATTTTTCCTGCTTCCACAATCAGAATGTAAATTAACTCTTTCATCCTTTCCTCAAGCAAACCTGCAGCTTTTTCAAGGCATTTAGCGCGCTCTTCTGCTGAAACATTCTGCCACTTAGCAAAAGCACTGTGTGCTATTTCAAGAGCGTTTAAAGCTTGATCGCTTGTTGCACTTGACACTTCTACAATTACATTTTCCAAATGTGCAGGATTCACTACTTCGATAAATTCAGCATTATCAAATAGTGCTTTTCCATCAATTATTGGTCCAATTTGCCACTTTTTTTCACTAAAACCCTTTATATCATCTGCAAATTGTGAGACTATCATAGAATCACTAATATCCATCCCCAAGGAATTGTTTCTTTCTGGTCCCAAAATATCTTGTGGTAATGGAATGCCTGGATGAGGTTCATAATTAAAATTTATAGCTTTTTCCAGTGGATCTGAAATTAACTTATCGATTTTAACGTTAGGATCACTTATTTGATTAACAAACGAACTATTAGCTCCATTTTCAAGAAGGCGTCTTATAAGATAAGGCAACAAGTCACTATGTTCCCCAACGGGTGCGTAGACACGACAGCTAACATTTGTTGCAAGCTCTGACATTGCATAATCATATAAGTCTTTTGCCATTCCATGTAAGCGTTGAAATTCAAATCCAGGGTGGTTTTTATCAGCAAGTTCCATGATAGAAGCAAAAGTATAGGCGTTATGAGTTCCAAAGCATGGGTAAAAGCTGTTTGGTTTACTCAAAAGTTTCTGTGCGCACACGAGGTAAGATACGTCAGTATAGCTTTTTCTTGTACATACTGAGTAATCATTTAATCGCAATTCTTGCGTACGCTTGATTTCTGAATCCCAATATGCACCTTTTACAAGCCTCACCATAATTTTATGATTTGATCGAATAGCAACATCCTCTACAAAGTCAAGAACAGACAAAGCACGTTTTCGATATGCTTGTACAGCCAAGCCGAGCCCTTCCCACTCAGAAAGTGATTCATCAAGCCGTAATTGTTCAAACAAGATTAAGGAAATTTCAAGCCTCTCTGTTTCTTCTGCGTCTATGCATAGTGAAATGTTGTATTTTTTTGCCTCGCGGCAGAGCTCTAAAACCTTAGTGAATATCTCACCAGCAATTCGGCCAAATTGACTAAATTCATAACGTGGGTGTAAAGCAGAAAGTTTGATTGAAATTCCATGGGATTTAAAACAATCATTTATTTCAGTGGATTCACCTATAGCTTTTATTGAGTGCATGTATGAATTAAAATACTCTTCTGCATCCTCAGTTGTGTGAGCAGCTTCGCCAAGCATATCAAAAGAGTATAAAAACTTACTATTGTCATCTAGTTTTGCGTACCTTAAAGCTTCTTCTATGGTTTCTCCAACAACAAAATGATTACCAAGCATAGACATTGCTTGTTTTACTGCTTTGCGAATGATCGGTTCTCCTAAATTCTTAAGTAACTTAGAAATTGCGTAATAGAACTTCGAATCGCCTTCATTATCTCTCAATATACTGCTACCTATCATTAAACTCCACGTGGAAGCATTGACGAGCAATGAAGAAGAATATCCTAAATATTTACTCCATTCTTGATAGGCAATTTTATCTTTGATTAGCTCGTCTATTGTATAATCATCTGGTATTCTAAGTATCGATTCAGCAAGGCACATCAATGCTATTCCTTCATCATTGGAAAGCGAGTATTGCTGCATAAAGGAATCTACAATACTTAATTTATTGTGTTTGATTTTTTCAATAACTTGTTTTGCAATATTATAAATTCTATTTTTTGAATCAGCCGAAAGCTCTGCTTTTTCTACAAGATAACGTATATAACTCTTTTCATCAGTACGATAAAATCCTTGTAAACGTTTTCTGAGTTCATTAGGTTTTCGTATAGAGCTTATCATATATAATTATCTTCAAAAAATACTCCGACACCATATGTATAGTGAAATTATATCATAACTTTGCGCAGAGCAAATTGCTATTTACAAAGGGACCAGCGCTGGCTAAAAGAAGTCCATGCAATAACTTTAAAAGGATTGTGCAAGTATGTAGCTCAACACTCCACCACGCATCAAGTCTCAGTTGCGGTTTGTACACAGCATTTGAGTTGAATTGATTGCTTTGAATTATCCTTTCTTTTGATGATGCATTCTAGATTTCCACCTGGCACTATTTCACCTTTTATGCTTATTACCTCGCTACCATCAAATATCTTTCTGGTTATTCCATTTTGGAATATAAGTGGAAGAACACCCATGCCGACCAAGTTGGACCTATGTATACGCTCAAAGCTTTCTGCAATGACAACTTTAACCCCCAATAATAAAGTACCCTTTGCTCCCTACTTGAACCTGTGCCATACTCCTTTCCTGCCACAATGATGAGAGCTTTTTCCTTGTAACGCATTGCTGCATCAAAAATCGGCATAGTTTCTTGACAAGGAATATATTTTGTATAGTCGCCTTCGATGCTTACCATTTCATTTTTTATTCTAATGTTAGCAAAAGTCCCACGCATCATTACATTGTGGTTACTACGGCGAGACCCATACGAATTAAAGTCCTGTGGCTCAATTCCAAGATTTTTTAAATATATACCTGCAGGACTACTTGAGGCAATATTTCCAGCAGGGCAAATGTGGTCAGTGGTTACGCTATCGCCAAACATTGCCAATATTTGTGCACCTTTTATATCGATTTTATTATTTTTAAGTGATAAATTATCAAAATGGGGCGGATTTTGTATGTAAGTGCTATTTGCATCCCAATTGTAGATTTCACTTTTTTCATACTTTATCTTTCGCCAATGTTCATCACCAGAAAAAACATCCTTATACTTTTGTATGAACATCTCACGTGTTACCACACTTTTAATGCAATCTTCGATTTCATTGTTTGTTGGCCATCTATCTTTGAGATATACATCATTTCCATTCTTATCTTTGCATATTGAATCTTTTGTCAAATCAGTTTGCACAGTACCAGCAAGTGCATATGCAACAACAAGTGGCGGAGATGCCAAGTAATTAGCTTTGACTAACGGATGAATTCTTCCTTCAAAGTTACGATTGCCAGATAAAACTGCAGCAACGGTTAAGTTTTTGTTTTTAATGCCATCTTCTATATCTTTATTAAGTGGACCAGAATTCCCAATGCAAGTTGTGCAACCATATCCAACTAGATTAAAACCCAAAGCATTTAGATTTACCTGCAATCCAGACTTTTCTAAATATTCTGTTACAACTTGTGACCCTGGAGCAAGAGAAGTTTTAACCCAAGGCTTTGATTTTAATCCAAGTTTAATTGCATTACGAGCTACAAGACCTGCAGCAATCATCACACTTGGATTAGAAGTATTAGTGCAGCTTATTATTGCTGCAATAACTACACTTCCATCTTGGAGTTTATCGCTTTCCTTTGACTCATTAACTAAAAATGATTTAGAAAAAGACTCTGCCACTTGTGAAAGAAAAACCTTATCTTGTGGTCTTTTGGGACCAGCCATTACTGGCTCCACGCTTGATAAATCAAGCTCTAGTGTGTCAAAAGATGCTAACTCGTCACTACTACGCCACAGTCCTTGCTCTTTCGCATAAGCCTCAACTAGCTTAATCAGCTTTTCTGGCCTTCCGGTTAAGCTTAAATAATCTAGCATTTTTTGATCAATTGGAAAAAATCCACAAGCTGCGCCATACTCCGGGGCCATGTTTGCTATAGTGGCTCTATCTGCCAAAGATAAATAATCTAAACCATCACCATAAAATTCTACAAACTTACCAACAACGCCTTTTATTCTTAGGATATTGGTAACCGTCAGCACTAAACCGGTCGCAGTTACTCCTTGCGACAATCTGCCAATTAATTTAAATCCAACTACTTCTGGAATCACCATACTAATTGGTTGACCAAGCATCACAGACTCAGCTTCTATGCCTCCAACACCCCAACCAAGAACTGATAATCCGTTAACCATTGTAGTATGGTTGTCAGTGCCAACTAAAGTATCAGGATATATGACTCCATCATTATTACACACAACTTTCGCTAAATATTCAAGATTCATTTGGTGGCAAATCCCTGTGCCAGGCAGCACTACTCTAAAATTTGTGAAGGACGATTCTCCCCACTTTAAAAATTGATATCTCTCCAAATTTCTTTTTACTTCTAGCTCAACATTCTTACTGAATGCGGAAACACTTCCATAATTATCTACTTGAACAGAATGGTCAATAACAAGATCAACCGGTACAGAAGAATTTATGTTGCTCGGGTTTCCTCCATTTTTCTTAACATAGCTCCGCATTGAAGCTAGATCAACAACAGCAGGAACCCCTGTAAAATCTTGCATCAACATCCTTGCTGGTTTATAGCTAATTTCGTGATTTCGTTTATTAACGCAGTCTGCTAGTACTCTTATGTCATCCAGCTTTACGTTTACTCCATCTTCATTACGCAATGAATTTTCAAGCAGCACCTTAAGTGAGCAGGGCAATTTAGTTGCATCTGTCCCTAAAAATTCACTAGCACTATTTAGGCTAAAATAGTTGTATGACTTCCCGTCAATGTTTAAAGTCGTTTTTGCGTTTAAAAAATTGTTCATCACACTATATTAGTTAAAATTGGAATTACTACCGTTACTTTTTTGTTGTTGACCTTGCTGCTCATACATAGTTTCAAAATCTATAGGATCTAGCATCAGTGGGGGAAATCCACCACTACTTGTAACTCTTGCAATTATTTCTCTTGCAAAAGGAAAAAGAAAAGTAGGTCCACCAATAAACAAAGCTTGTCTTACTTCTTCCTCACTCAACTCTTTTAAATTTTCTATTGAAAAAATGCCACAATATTTCGTTTCACAAATGAAAGCTACGCCATCCTTTATGCCTTCATCTTTTACCTTTGCTTTGACTTCTATATGCAAAGTAATTTCATGGAAAGATTTTTCTTCATTCACTTCTTCTTTGTTTTTCGTCCCTTCTAATTTTGCTGAATTGATATTAACCATTACATTAATATCTGGAGCTTTACTAGAAGAAAGGAATGGCGAATTCGGATTCTCAAATGATAGATCTTTAACATATTGACCGTGAATTCTCATTTTTTGTTGTGGCATTTCTTACGTCTCCTTTAATTAAGTTGAGATATTTAATACTTTCTTATATAATATATTCATTTACAAACGAATAGCAAACCTGATTATAAGTTGATATAAAAAACATATTTTCATTAATAATTAATAATGTTCGGATACTTTATATGCCAAGGAGTTGAGTTACTATGATAGAGCTTGTAATATATGCTTTATTAGCGGCGTTCATTTTTTCACGTTTGTATAATTCTTTAGGAAGGTCAGCCAACCTCAACCTAAAAAAGCTAACTAATGTATTGGATGTAAGCCGAAGTAGAGAAGATGTAGTAGAAAACATTGAGGGTTACATTGATAGCAATGATGAAAATTCAATAAAAGTTACTTATAAACAAATATTAAAAAAAAACAAAGATTTTTCTATTTCCCACTTTATAGAAGGTTCAAGCATAGCTTTTGAATTAATAATAAAATGTTTCAATCAAGGAAATTTGTCTCAGTTAAAACCACTTCTCGATAAAGACTTATATGATAATTTTGCAGAGAAGATTAAACATCGTAAAGAGGTGCACGAGTCTATAATTGTTTCTATCGTTTCACAAAAGATTTTAGAAATAAAGCTAGTAAAAAACGCAGTGTTTATTGCAGTATATTTCCTTTCAGAGCAAATTAACTTCGTTAAGAACAATGAAGGAGATATAATATCAGGTAGTACATCCACTATTAATAAAGTTGAGGATGTATGGCAATTCAAAAAAAATGTTAATTCATCAGACCCGAGCTGGTTGCTTGTTGCTTTTTCTATTCACTATAAAAAGACAAGTAACGATAAGACAAATGATAAGTAAGATGAGTTTTATTTGAAATGGAAAGCAAGCTACGCGAAATAGTACTTGACACTGAAACGACAGGTCTTGACACTGAATCTGGTCATCGAATTATTGAAATAGGGTGTGTGGAATTAATTAACCGCATTCCAACAGGTAAAGTATTCCATCGGTACCTTAACCCAGAAAGAGATATACCTTATCACTCGTTTAAGATCCACGGTATTAGTGAAGAATTTTTAGAAGATAAACCATTATTTTCAGATGTTGCACTTGAATTTCTTGACTTTATATCTAATGATATTTTGGTAATTCACAACGCTGAATTCGATGTTAAGTTCCTTAACATCGAGTTAAGCAAGCTGAATGCTGGGTTAATTTCCTCAGACAGAGTGCTAGATACATTACCTCTTGCGAGGAAAAAATTCGCAGGATCACCTGCTTCTTTGAATGCATTATGTAAGCGTTTTGATATATCGCTAGAGAATAGAGAATTGCACGGAGCACTAGTTGATGCTCAATTGCTTGCAAAGGTATATGTTGAACTTACAGGAGGGTTACAAACCTTTCTGTTTGATAATGAGATAATGAATGCAATCAGGACAGTAACTCCACATTCGTTCAGCATAAAGTACGTAATCTAACTCCCAGAGAACATTTACCAAATAGTGAAGAAATTGATGAACATAAGAAACTGTTAGACAAAATTAACAATACACTTTGGACCAATAAAGATACAATTCAATTTTACTGAGAACATTCTAATGGTAAGGTTTATAAGATTATTATCTAATGTGCTAGCAGCATTAGCAGTTGTTTTTTTAGGTTATTGTTATTTCACTAAAAAAGGCATATTTGCCCCAGCAGCGATTCACAACGCAGAAGTTAAGATAGGCGGAGATTTTTCTTTAATTAATCAGGACGGACAGATATTGCGCAGTAGTGATTTTAAAGATAAATACATGATGATTTTCTTTGGGTTTTCCTCATGCAAAAGAATTTGCTCTACGAACCTTGGAATAATTTCAGAAACACTTGCAAAGTTAGATGAGAAAACTAACAACAAGCTACAAACATTCTTCATCACAGTCGATACTGAGCGCGATAGCGCGGAAAGACTTAAAGAATTTCAGCAGCAATTTGACCACAGAATACAAATGTTAACTGGTGAAAGAGAAAAAATAGACGAAGTAATTGCAAAGTATAAAGTATATGCTAGCAAAGTTGGTGGAGAAGAAGAAATCAACCATTCTTCAATAATGTACCTTATTGGCCCTGGAGGAAAATATGTTACACACTTTGCAGCTGATTTAAATTCAGACGAAAGTCAATCTGATAAGATTTTGGCTGAGATAAGAAAATACGTAAACTGAATTATAGATTTTTCTGTTAATTAGTCGAGCATGCAACTGCATGAGCATTATGATTTGAGAGCAATCTCCATGGGAAGACACACACAACTGTACGAACGTTGTAGTTTGGGAGCAATTCCCACCAGTGGGGTGTCATCCCAGTGCCCAGACACTGGGATCCAGCTTCTATGCAACTTAATTAAAAACGTTTGTTTTAGCGTAAGACAACTACCTTTAGCTCATCAGCTCAGTTATAAGCAAAATTTCTGGATTCCACTGGGCTTTGTTGCATCGCTACTTATGAAAGGCTAACTATAGTTAGGATTATAAGTAACCTATTGAAAATCTTGTTTTTTTGTCAATCAATCTGATCAAATTTAAGAATAGTAATTTATTATTTACATTAATAAATTTAATTCTATTGAAAATAGCTAAAGCATTGAAATTCTTGAATTTTAGCCGGATTAGTGATTGGTAGTGAAATTTCTTTTACTCAAATTTAGGTATTCACTGACCGTTCTTGTTATAAATACCAGAATAATAAGCTACTGATATTCTCCATCTTTTTATCTTTAATCCATCATAGCTAGCGATGCAACAAAGCCATTCCAGTGTCAAGCACTGGAATGACATCATCTGTTGTGCAATTTACCTTCAAAAATGAATGTTCGTACAGTTATGGAAGGCACATTGGAATGACACTATTTGCTGTCTTCAAAAATAAACATTCGTAAAGTTGTGCTTTTAATATGGGTTATCAGTTTAAAAATGTTGCTAATCAGCATATATGGATGTAATATTAATTAACATTCATAAACGAAGCAATACCATGGAAAATAGTTATAATGCCGATGCAATAAAAATCTTAAGGGGTCTTGATGCTGTAAGGAAACGTCCAGGTATGTACATTGGTGACACTGACGATGGATCTGGCTTGCACCACATGGTATATGAGGTTGTTGATAACGCAATAGATGAATCTTTAGCTGGATATTGTGATCACATTGAAGTTAGCATAAATAAAGATGGTTCAGTATCTGTAACTGATAATGGTCGTGGCATTCCAACTGACATTCATGAAGAAGAAGGAATATCAGCAGCAGAGGTAATAATGACTCAACTCCATGCTGGTGGTAAATTTGACAGCAATACCTATAAAGTTTCTGGGGGATTACATGGTGTTGGAATCTCAGTTGTGAACGCATTATCAAGCTGGTTGGAATTAATTATTTGGCGCAATAAGAAAGAACACTTTATGCGTTTTGAAGATGGTGAGTCTATTGAACCTTTAAAGGTAGTCAACGAAAATACAAACAAAAGAGGAACTAAAGTCACGTTCATGCCATCAACAGAGACTTTTAATGGCATTAATTTCAGTTACTCAACGCTTGAAAGTCGTATAAGAGAATTAGCATTTTTAAATTCAAATATCGACATTACTTTACGTGATCTGCGCAATGAACCATATACAGAATCTCATTTCAATCAGAGCAATCAATCTAAAGACAATTTTGGTACAGCAAATTTTGTGCAGTATTTAGATAAGAATAAGACACATGTAACTAAAATTGCCAGTATGAAAGGAGATGCAGAAGATCTTGGCATCAGCTTGGAAATATCGATGGAATGGAATGATTCCTACTATGAGAATATGTTGTGTTTCACTAATAATATACGGCAACGAGATGGTGGTACGCATTTGGCAGGATTTAGATCTGCACTAACTAGATGTATCAATACCTATGCAACTAATGAAGGGTTTTTAAAGAAAGCAAAAGTAAATTTAACTGGAGAGGACGTTAGAGAAGGTTTAACTTGTGTTTTATCTCTTAAGATGCCTGATCCTAAGTTTTCTTCACAAACAAAAGATAAACTAGTTAGTTCTGAAGCACGTGCAGTTGTAGAAAGTATAGTTTCTGATAAATTGAGCACAATCCTTGAAACTGATCCCAAATTGGCAGCAAGCATAGTAGAAAGAGCAATCAGGTCAGCAAAAGGAAGAGAAGCTGCAAGAAAAGCGCGCGAGCTAGTTAAAAGCAAAAACAATATTGATATTGCAACTCTGCCAGGAAAGCTTGCTGATTGTCAGGAAAAAGCTCCTGAGTTATCGGAATTATTTATAGTAGAGGGTAATTCAGCAGGTGGTACTGCAAAGCAGGGGCGTAATCGTAAAACACAAGCAGTGCTTGCCTTAAGAGGAAAAATTCTAAACGTAGAACGTGTAAGTTTAGATCGTATTTTTTCATCTGCAGAAATAGGCTCTTTAATTACTGCAATTGGTGCTGGAATAGGGAGTGAACACTTCGATATTGAAAAAGCTAGATATCATAAAATTATCATCATGACAGATGCAGATGTTGATGGTTCACATATAAGAACTTTGATTCTAACTTTCTTTTTTAGACATATGCGTGAAGTTATTGAAAAAGGTTACTTATACATAGCACAGCCACCCCTCTATAAAGTTACAAAGAATGCCAAAGACACTTATATTAAAGATGACGAAACTTTTGAAGAGTATATAATAAACTCAGCAGTCAAAAGATTAACACTAAGTGGTACAGCTACAGAATTTAACAACTTGCGCCTTATTTTGAATAAATGCGTTAGCACTTCTAATATTAGCAAAAATTATGATAGAGAAATACCACAAAATCTCTTAGAGTCATTGCTAATTTTAAGTAAAAAGAATGCTCTATCATCGGCTGATGAGATATTAAAGTATTTGAAGTTAATGTACAGCGAATACACTTGGGAAGTGGAAATAAAAGATGAAGAAAAAGAAATTCATATCTCTAAATTGTTTCAAGGATTGGCAGACAAATATACGGAATAGGGATATTGATATTGAAAAAGCTAGATATCATAAAATTATCATCATGAGAACTTTGATTCTAACTTTCTTTTTTAGACATATGCGTGAAGTTATTGAAAAAGGTTACTTATACATAGCACAGCCACCCCATAATGGACCATAATAATGGACTATGGTAAAAAAGGTTTAACTCTGCAGAGATTTAAAGGTCTTGGTGAAATGAATGCTGATCAGCTATGGGATACTACGTTAAATCCTGAGGCTAGAACTTTATTAAAGGTTGAAATAAAAGACTGTGAAGAAGCTGATTCCATATTTTCAATATTAATGGGTGATATAGTTGAACCACGCCGCGATTTTATAAATAGCAATGCACTTAATGTGCATGATGTTGATATTTGAACTTTTAGCAAAATGTACGAACGTTACGGGTTTAAACAAAGACTGTGTTATTCAAGTAGCTGACACTGGTTCCTTTATAACGGTGTCATTCCAGTGCTTGACACTGGAATCCAGGTTGCTCACAAGCAAACTAGCATAGAAAGTGGTTACAACGTTTTCGATGAGATTGCAGAAAGGCTGGAATGAAAGCAGTCCTACGTCATGCCGCGGTATCTCTAGATCCTAACTAACAAGCAGCGGGATGACGGTTGTCAGGGTGTCATCCCACTACCTTCTCCTGTCATCCCAGTACCTCCCTCCCCTGTCATCCAAGTAGCTTGACACTTGTATCTTTATGATTAGATCTAAAATACCTCATGATTAGAGCTAAAATACCTCACAGGGAGGGTGAAGCTGATGCAACGCTAATGCCATTAAGGCCGAATCCCAGATTTTGCTTCCCTCCCATAGAGTTATAGCTCTTCTCATAATAATCCCAATAAGGTAAGAATGGATTTATGGTAGAGGGGTTTGTATGCCAGCAGCGTATAGTTACGACTTAAGGAAAAAAACAATGGAAGCAATGGAAGCATTGGATGAAGGAGAAAGTAGAGCAACTGTTGCCAAGTAACCTTACCCAGAAAAAGTGGAGAGAAAGAAAGGAGTTTTTTCGGGTAAAATAAAATTGTGGAGGATTAGAAATGGTAAGAGAATATACGGCAGAATTCAAATTGGAAGCTGTTAAGCTGGCAAATGAGCAAAGAAAGGCAGGTCAAACAATTACAAAAACAGCAAAGGATTTAGGAGTAAAGGGTGGTTTATTAGGAAAATGGATAAAGAAATACAACGAAAAAAAGTCGGCAGCAGATGCATTTCCAGGTAGAGGTAACATGGGTCCTTACGACAAAGAGAGGTTT
>NZ_AWUH01000143.1:0-2402 GCF_000689175.1 Wolbachia endosymbiont of Glossina morsitans morsitans
CGTCATACCGCGATTCATTCGCGGTATCTCAGCATAGATTCCGCTCACGAGTAGTGGAATGACGGTTGTCGGTAAACTTAAGCCACTTTAGCTATAGCCAGTAACCACTCTATTTCTACCACTGTTTTTTGCTTTATATAAATATCTGTCAGCACGTACTATAAATTTTTTAATATCATCAAAGTCAGATCCTTGCATTTCTGCAATTCCAATGCTCACAGTTACATTATGGGTTGTATTTTCATCCGCAAGTACAAAAGGTTCTTTAGCAATAATTTTTCGTATTCTCTCCGCAATAGTATACGCATCTGATACATTGGTATCTGGCATTACAACAACAAACTCCTCACCACCAAACCTAGCTAGTAAATCTGTCACTCTGATATTTTCAGAAATTCTTTTCTGTATTTGCTTTAAAAGTTCATCTCCAGCACTATGCCCAAAACTGTCATTCACTATCTTAAAATAGTCTATATCAAGTATCATAAGAGACAACCTTCTATCCTTTTCCACAGAGTCCTTAACAATGTTTCTTAAGTGTGCATCAAAATATCTTCTATTATAACAGTTAGTTAATGGGTCCTTTATAGACATTTCCGCATTATTAAATAAATTCATTCTCAAGGCATCTTGATATCTTTTGCGTTTTACTTGCGAATTAACCCTTGCTATTAGCTCACCCTCATCCAAAGGTACTGTTAAATAATCATTAGCACCTACATCAAGTGCTTTTACTAAATTGTTTTTATCATAATCCTCAGAAAGAATCAGAATTGGTGTATAACGTGTTTCCACCTTACTACGAAACTCAGAACACAAACGCAAGCCGTCAGTTTTTGAAAATTGCATATCAGAAATGATCAGGTCGTAACCATTCTCAATACCAACCTTCAATGCTTCCATTGGATCACTCAGTATTTTAATTGACCTAAAGCGTCGCTTTAATATATTATATATCTGCTCTGCTTGATGAACATCCTCATCTATAACAAGTATGTTAGCATCAAAAATCTGATTGGAATAATCCATAATACTGTTTCCTGCGACTCCACCAATCTCAGCGTTAGTTTCTCCTCTCAAACGCAATTCATCAATAATCATCTTTAAGCGTGTGAGAGACTTAATTCGTGCAGATAAAGCAGTTTCGTTTATTGGTTTAGTCAGAAAATCATCCGCGCCGGCATTAATACCTTGCACTCTATCATGAGTATCATGCAGCGCAGTTACCATAATTATTGGAATATGGGTTGTCAAGGGATCACTCTTTAGCTCCTTACAAACTTGAAAGCCATTCATCTTTGGCATCATGATATCAAGTAATATAATATCGGGCTGCTGCTTTGCTACTAAATCTATAGCTTCTTCACCATCATGAGCTACGATAACCGTATAGTACTCTGCTTTTAGTCGAGCTTCTAAAAGCTTGACATTAGATAGTACATCATCTACTACCAGAATCTTTGCTGTCATTATCTTTAGATGTATTATCTATATCATAAGTAGGATAAAGCTTACCATTTTTACCAATTATGTAATTTACTTTCTCAGCATTACATTCTTTATATAAGTCTTCAACTCCTGCGTCTTTCAATAACCTCCTAGCTTTTGATTTTATAATCATAAGATACTTATACACATTCCTAATAAGATCAATAAATACAGGCACCTTATTTTTATCAAGAACAATTATGCTCACTAAAGCTACAACTAAAATTTCTGAAAGACCTATATTGAACATTTTCCTATGAAGCAAGTACTTTAATCCTTCTGATTATAAATATTAATTTGCTTAAATCAAGTTTAGAAGCAACCATCTCATCTAAAAAACTATTATAATGTTCTATGTAGTCCTTATCACTACAAGCCCAGGTTTGAACCTTACCTTCAGGATTATCAGTAGCTTTTATGACTTTAACAGCTAGCTTGTGATGGTAATTGCTTAAATCGTCCAATAAATCATTAACTAAGCTGCGATCCCAATAAGAAGAGCGGCTTTTCATCTTGATGGCAGTTGTTCTAATCAGATCGAATCTTAACAACGACTTTAACTCAAAGTATATTTTACCAGCATCAAGAATGGACAAAGATGTCTGTTCAGCAACAGATATAATATCCAGTGCATAAGCAAGAACGCATAGATCAGCAACTTTTTTTGCTAGATCTTTATTTATATTAAGTTCTACTAAAGAAGTTGATCCATGACTATAGATCTTCAATAGGTGTTCATCTAAAACATCAGTTAAGTTCTGGCCTAAAGTTTCAATTGCATCTTTAAATTTTGTAACATCATCCAATTCTACAAAGCTAAGCTTGCCAAGATTTTTCACTAGCCAAAATGATACTCTGCCAATAAATTTCTGCACGCTCCTCACTATTTGTAAGTATGAGTTAACATCAATTTT